>NZ_JBHVGB010000106.1:0-19882 GCF_042801335.1 Nocardioides sp. NPDC057577
GACGAGATTTCCCGTCAAGATGAGCCGACTCGGCACCGCGGGGCTCGGAGCTGCTTTATCGTTTCTCGATAACATCGGGAAACGATAAGGAGTCGTCATGGCCGAGCGGGACCCCCTGGCGCCGCTGAGCACTCTGGTCGATGCCGTCTCTGCGCTCATCGTCGCGTTCGCCCTCTTCGCTGTGGTCGTCAGCGGCCTGCACTTGTTCGGCAAGGCCGATGGCGCTCACATGTTCTCCTTCTCGGACGACGTGTGTGTCGAGTCCGACTCGATCATCGTGGACACCGGCGAGGAGCTAGACACCGAACCACACACCAAGCCGGGCTCGAGGACCCTGTCCTCCGGGACGACGTTCTGCACCAAGGATCCGAGCTGGACGATGCAGTTGGCCGCGTCGGCCGGCGGGATCCTCGGCATGATGCTTCTGCTCGGAGCTGGTCTGATCGCGCGACGGTTCATCAAGGTCGCTCGACGTGAAGGGATCTTCACGGCCGGTCCGGCCGGGCTGATGCGAGCGCTGGGGTGGTTCCTGATCGCCATGGCGATCATCGGCCCGGTCGGCACGAACATCGGCGACGGGATCTTCATCGCCTCAGCCGCGGCTCCTGACCTGGACCAAACCTGGAGCTCCCAGGTGGGTAGCTCCGCCCCGGACTGGTCACCGCTGATCCTCGGGGTCTGCGCCCTCACCTTCAGCCGGGTGATGCGCCGCGGAGTGGCGCTCCAGGAAGAGGTGGCGCTGACCATATGACCGACGACGACCACCGCGTCACAGTGCATCTCGACACCCTCCTCGAGGAGCGCGGCATGACGCTCACCGAGCTCGCCGACCGGATCGGCATCACCCTGGCCAACGCGTCGATCCTCAAGAACGGCCGTGCGCGCGCGATCCGGTTCTCGACGCTCACCGCGATCTGCGACGTACTCGAGTGCCAGCCTGGCGACATCCTCCGGGTGCGCTGACCTCAGGACAGCGTCAGGGAGCCGACACCGGAGGTGTAGTGGGTCGCGTACGTCAGCTGGACCTGCTCGGGCCCGGGCGAGAGCAGGATGGTGGCGGCCTGCTGGATGTAGTCACCCTCGACGTGGACGCTGACGTGACAGGCGCGCTCGGCCGGGATCTCGAACGACACGGTCCCCCAGTAGACGACGTACTGCCGCCCGTCGATGCTCGCGATCGGCGGGAGCTTGCCCGGATTGTTGGCCAGCATCACGTTTCCGCTGGTCAGGTGCAGCACCAGAATGCGCTTCGTGCCGGTGTAGAACTCGACGTACGGCACCACGCCAGGCCACTGCTGCTCTTCGGTCACGGGCACACTGTGCCACGCCCGGGCCGGTCGCCGGCTCAGGTACGAGCGAGGGCGCGGATGGCGAGGTCGAGGTCTCGGCGGCCGTCGCGGGAGACCACCGCCTCGACGACCTCGATGCCGCCGTTCGGGCTGGCGAGGGCGGCCTCGAGCTCGGGGACGGAGGTGACCGCGAGATGCGGGATGCGGTGGGCGGCGCAGAGCGCCTCCAGCGAGGTCCCGTGCGGGGTGCCGAAGAGGCGCTCGAAGCTGTCGGCGTAGTCGTCGGCGCCCTGCTCGAGGGAGGCGAAGATCGAGCCGCCGTCGTCGTTCGCGACGACGATCGTGAGATCCGGGCGGACCTCCTCGGGACCGAGCAGCAGCCCGCCGGCGTCGTGCAGGAAGGTGACGTCACCCATCAGCGCGAGCGCCCGCGTCGACCAGGAACGACCGACGGCGGCGCCGATCGCGGTGGAGACGATGCCGTCGATGCCGGCCAGGCCGCGGTTGGCGAGCACCTTCCGTCGCCCGCCGACGTTGTTGGGGCGCATCATCAGGTCCAGGTCGCGTACGGGATTGGAGGGACCGAGCATCAGCAGCCCGCGGTCGGGCAGGGCGCGGGCTACACAGCCGGCGACGTCGTACGCCGTCATCTGCTGCTGCTCGTGGAGCAGCCGGTCCACCTGGCGACTGAGCTCGCGATCCGCGGAGCGCCACTCCTCCAGCCACGCCGGATCGGGCTCGCCCTCGACGTGGAGCCGGGTGCGGATCGTGCGGTCGACCCGGAACGGGCGCGCGGCCCAGACACCGTCGACCGGGGCCGCGATGACCTCGACGTCGGCGCGAGCCAGCAGATTGGTGACCGGCCGGGAGAGGGTCGGGTGGCCGTAGACGACGACCCGCTCGATCCGTTCGGCGAGCGGTGACTCGAGCAGCAGCCGGTAGGAGCGCAGGGCGTTGTCGCCGGTGCGCGCGCCCGAGGACGGCTCGGCGAGCAGCGGCCAACCGCCGTCCTGGGCCAGGATCCGGGAGGGCGGACCGGCGTCGTCACCGGCGACGACGACCGTGCGCGGCGTGCCGGCGCCGGTCGGGATCGACTCGTGGATCATCAGCTCGGGACGTACGGGCTCCGGACGGACCGCGATCTCCCCCGGCTGCCACCGGTCGGGCGGGGTCAGCGGGTCGTCGAGCTGGATGTTCCAGTGGACCGGGCCGCGCGCGGAGTCGAGGGCACCGATCGCGTTCTCGTCCGGTGCCTCGGCCAGGTCGACGGTCTCCACCAGCCGGCCGAAGATGCCGACCTGGTCGGTGACCTGGTTGGCACCGGTCTCCCGCAGCCGCGACGGCCGGTCGGCCGTGACGATAGCCAGCGACACCCCGGCGTGGGCGGCCTCGAGCACCGAGGGGTGCAGGTTGGCGACGGCGGTGCCGGAGGTGCACATCACCGCCGCGCGCGATCCGACCTTGGTCAGGCCGAGCGCGAAGAAGCCGGCGGAGCGCTCGTCGATCCGGGTGTGCAGCCGCAGCAGACCCGCTCGCGCGGCGTCGAGGACGGCGAACGACAACGGTGCGTTGCGTGATCCCGGCGCGACGACGATGTCGGTGACCCGCGCCTCCACGAGCGCGGTGACGACCGCCCGGGCGAGCTCAGTAGCAGTGGGCATCCATCCTCCTCAGAGCGTTTCCCGGTACGCCATCACGTCAGCCAGCCGCCTGCGCCAGAACTCCGTACGCTCCGGGGTGGCCCGCAACGCCGGGTCGGCGACGAGGCGCTCCGGGGCGGGCGAGGACCGTAGCACCGGCAGGACACCGCCGGCCGGAAGGAGCGGGACGGCGGCGATGTCCTCGGTGAACATCGAGACCGTGCCGAGCCCACAGGCATAGGGCAGCTCAGGCAGCGCCGCCGCGAGCGCGATCCCGGCGGCCATCCCGACCGATGTCTCCAGCGCCGAGGAGACCACGCACGGCAGCCCGATGTCCTCCGCGATCCGCAGGCAGGCGCGTACGCCGCCCAGCGGCTGCACCTTCAGCACGGCCACGTCGGCAGCCTCGAGATCGCGTACGCGATAGGGGTCCGCGGCCCGCCGGATCGACTCGTCCGCGGCGATCGGGACCTCCACCTTGCGGCGCACGTCGGCGAGCTCCTCGACCGTGGGGCAGGGCTGCTCGACGTACTCGAGCCCGCCGGCGGCCCTGTCCAGCACCCCGATCGCGGCGAGCGCCTCGTCGACGGTCCAGAGCCCGTTGACGTCGATCCGCACCTTGCCGGAGGGGCCGAGGGCGTCCCGGACCGCCTCGACGCGAGCGATGTCGTCGGCCAAGCTCTGGCCCGGGTCGGCGACCTTGACCTTGGCGGTCGCGCACCCGGAGCGGGTCACGATCTCGTGGGCGCGCTCCGGCCCGACCGCCGGCACAGTGGCGTTGACGGGCACGGTCTCGCGTACGGGTGTCGGCCAGTCCCCCGCGGCCGCCTCCTCGGCGCAGCGCAGCCAGGGCTCGATCTCGGGGGTGTCGTAGTCGAGGAACGGCGACCACTCGCCCCACCCGCCGGCCCCCTCGAAGCGATGTATCGAGCCTGTCGAGATGACAAGGCCCTCGCGCTCGGTGATCCCGCGGAAGCGGGTGGTCATCGGAAGGGAGAAGACATGCATCTGGTCGGTCATCGCGTCTCCGCCTCGTTGGTCGTGGCGAGCGCGAGGAGGGCCTGCCGGTCGGGCTTGCCGTTGCCGAGAAGCGGGATCTCGTCGAGCGCAACCACCTGACGGGGCGCCCAGGAGCGCGGGTGCTCGGCGGCGACCCACTCGCGGGCCGCGGCGGCGTCGATGTCGCCGACGACGAAGGCGACCAGTCGCTGGCCCCACTCCTCGTCGGGGGTGCCGAGAGCTTCCGCGGCGACGACGGCCGGGTGTTCACGGAGCCTTCTGGCGACGAGCGCCGCGGGCACCTTCACGCCGCCGGTGATCACCATGTCATCGACCCGACCGAGGATGCGGAGCCGGCCGTCCTCGTCCAGGGTGCCGGCGTCGGAGGTGAGGAACCAGCCGTCGACCAGGGCGGTCGCGGTCTGCTCGGGGTCGTCCTGATAGCCGTCGAAGAGCGTCGGGCCGCTGATCCGGACCCGGCCGTCGGTGCCGATCGCGATCCCCACGCCGTCCAGCGGCATCGCGTCGTAGACGCACCCGCCACAGGTCTCGGCCGAGCCATAGGTGGCGACCACGACGATCCCGGCCGCTTCGGCACGGGCCCGCAGCGACGGGTCGATCGGGCCACCTCCGAGCAGCAGCGTGTGGAACCCGGTCAGGGCGGCGAGGTCGTCACCGCCCGACTCGATGATCCGGTGCAGCTGGGTCGGCACCATCGAGACGAACCGCGGCCCCGGCATCATCGCTCCAGCGGCCTCGGCGAAGGATCCGTGAGCAGCGGCGATCACCGGCTCGTGGCCGGCCAGCAGCGAGCGCGCGATCACATTGGCCCCGGCGACGTACGACTCCGGCAGCGTCAGCAGCCACTGCCCGCTCGCCCCGACCCGTCGCGCCGACGCCGCTGCCGACGCCTTCATCGCCTCGCGCGACAGCATCACCCGCTTGGGCCTGCCGGTCGATCCCGAGGTCTCCACGACCCAGTGCTCCGGCCCACCCCCGGCGAGCCACTCGGCCATCGCGGCGACGGTGCCCTCAGCCCGTTCCACCGCGTCGTTCATAGAGCCAACGCTATCGCCCGCGGTGTGGGGATTCGCGGCGGGCCGGTGGGCTTCGTGCGGTGTAACACGCTGTTCGTAGGACTATCCGGTCGTTCCAATAGCGCGAGTAGTCCTACGAACAGCGTGTTACACGTGGCGCAGGCGCTACTGGCCGCGGATGTCGAAGTCCGCGACCAGGCCGTGGTGGTCGGAGTCCAGCTTGAAGGTGGCGTGGCGGGTGGGGGTGGCGGTGGAGCTCGAGCCGAGGAGCCAGTCGATGGTGCCGCCGCCGTCGTGGGTGGCCCAGCCCTGCGCGGGCGCGCCGAGGGTCTCGAAGGAGGAGGTCATCCCGGCCTTGGCCATCAACGGCTTCGGACCCCACGGATCCCCGTCGCCACCGTTGCGCGGGTAGGGCGAGTTGAGGTCGCCGGCAACGAGGACCGGGCCGTACTTCTGCAGCCCCTGCGCCAGTCCGGCGAGCTTCGCGAAGCCGCGCTGGGCCTCGTCCTTACGCGCCTGTGCGCTCTTGGCGGGCGAGGTCATGGTGTGGGTGGAGATCACCGAGATGCGCCCGGAGCCGTCGCTGCTGGCGAGGACCACCCAGGTGGCGTACCTGTTGTCGTTCTTGACTCCGGTGACCGGCTTGGTGAGCTGGACGGTGCCCTTGTCGACCGCCACCCAGCGGTCGGTGCGCCACATGACGACCGGACTCAGCGCCTGGCTCCGACGACCGTATTCATCCTCCGAGGCGCGGTAGGTGCCGTATCCCCGCACCGAGATGTCGGAGACCGTACGTGACTGGGCCTCGTTCAGGGAGACGAAGTCGGGTCCGTGCTTCATGACCTCGGCCAGGTCGGAGCGGTATCTCGAGCGGGACATGGAGACCTTGATGTTGGCCTGTGCCAGGCGGACCTGCGGGCCGGAGACGGCCGCCGGGGAGGCGCCGACCTGTCCTGCACCGGGCAGCCCGCCGACCTGCTTGGTCGCCTCGAGGGTCTTGCCGATGTTCTTCGTCAGCCACGCCGCCGGGTCCACCTGGTCCTGCAGGTAGCCGCCGCCGTGCGGGTGCACCTCGAAGTGGAGGTGGCAGCCGGTCGAGTTGCCCTCGCTGCCGACCTGCCCGATGACCTGCCCGGCCTTCACCGTCTGCCCCGCGGCCACCGAGAGCGACTGCATGTGGCCGTACCAGGTGGTCAGGTTGCCGGGTGCCGTCTGCACCTTCACCAGCCAGCGCCCCGACCAGCCCCAGCTGCCGCCCGACTCGAGGACGACGGTGCCGCCGTGGGCCGCCTGCACGGGCGTGCCACACGGCGAGGAGTAGTCGTTGCCGGTGTGCATGTTGGCCCAGTTGGAGCCGGAGTTGCCGTAGTTGCCTTGGTCGACCGCGAGGCCGGCCTGGATGGGACGTACGACGCTGGTGCTGATCCCGGCCATGCCGATCGTGCAGGACACATCCGTCGCGGTGGCCGTCAGGTCGGCGGCCGAGACCCCGTCGGCGAGCGCTGCGACGAGAGCCCGCGCCTCGTCCTCGTGCTGGGCGTACGCCAGCGGGAACGCCGAGCGCTGCACCGCCTGCGCCGCCGCGGTGACCTGCATCTTGCGCCAGCCGGGGATGTCCAGGAGCCCGGTGTTGCCGGTGTGGGTGGCGACGCCGTAGAACGCCTGGGCGGACTTGACCGGGTTCGTGATGTCGGCGACCGAACCCCAGCCGGAGACCGGGCGCTGCTGGAAGAGGCCCTGTGAGTCGCGGTCGCCGTAGTTGAGGTTGCGCAGGGTGCTCTCCTGCATCGCGGTCGCGAGCGCGATCACCCACCCGTAGGCGGGCACGCCGGACTGCTTGCCGACCGCCACGATCGTCCGGGCGTTCTGGATCTGCTCGGTGTCGAACCCGGCGATGCTGCCCTCGGGGACCTCGCCGTCCGGTCCCAGGTTGCCGGCCTGGATCGCGTTGGTCCCGCCGACACAGCCCGACTCGGCCTGGTCCTGGTTGCTCTGCTCGGTGCTCGCCAGACCACCGATGAGGATCACCAAGCCACCCGTGACCACCAGGACGAACGTGGCCACCCCGGCCACGATCCCCCAGATCAGACGCGCCTTGAAGATCCACATCGCCCTATCCCCCCGGAAGAATGTTCGCGACGTACCAGACGTTGTCCACCAGGGTCAGGTAGACGATGACCTTGGGACCGTCGGTGGCGACCTCGACGCGTGCCTCCCCGTCGGTCTGCTCGAGGACCTTCGCGGCGCCGACCACCTTGCTCGCCGGCACGGTCGCCGGGTCGGTGGTGCCCAGGGCCTGGGCCAGCGACTCGTCCGGGCGGGCGGCGTTGATCCCGGCCCACCACTCCTCGGTGGTCAGGTCGGGACGGGCCCAGGCGACGACGAACTTGGTCGCCAAGGGAGTCGGGTCCGGGACGGGCGCCGGCGATCCGCTCGCGGAGGCGCTCTGCTGCGCCGACGCGGATCCCCGGTCGGGCTGCGCGGCCGGCTCGGCGTCGGGGGCGTCGCTCACCTGGGCGATCAGCCAGATGACGAAGACGATGCCGACAACCACCGAGAAGAACCGGAACGGCGACCTCATGGGCCACCTCAGCACCGGCGCGATGACCTCCCACAGCACACCACGCGTCGTTGTCGACCGCACTACCGGGCTCCTCCTTCAGACCAGCCCTCGGACCGGCCCGGACTGTTGTCGACGGGCACCGAGCGGTTCCCGTTCGGTGAGTAGATGACGAAGACCGCGTTGCCGTCGGAGTCGTAGTCCACGTTGGCCTCCGCCACCGGGGACTGTCGCGGCGGCTCCGGCTCGCGGTCGGCGTAGGCGCCCGCGGTGTAGTCGACCGGGTTCGGCGCCTCCGGGCGGTCGTTGTTGTAGACCTGCCCGGCAGAGAACCCCGGGCGCGCCTCGTCACGGAACGCCGGCTCGTCGCGCTCGACGGAGCGCGAGTCGAACCACTGACCGGCCACCCGCTCCCCCTCCTCGCCGCTCATCGAGGACCCCAGGGCGTACGTCGGTGTGTTGCTCGCCCCGGCACCCAGCGCTCCGGCGGCCGTCACCGGCGCCTGGTTGGGCACCTGCTCGGCGGTCATCGTCGGCCGGCTGCCGGTCAGCTCGTGTCCGGGCATGTAGACGCCGCCGGGGCTCGAGACCGATCCGGTGCCCGCCGGGCCACCGCCCGGGACGGGCGGCCGGTCCTCGGCCGCGTCGCGGATCCCGGCCTCGGTGCCCGTCCGGGTGCCGACGTACGAGGAGAGCATCGAGGTCAGCCGGCCCATGCCCGGCAACGGGATGCCGTAGGCGGCGGGCCGGGTCAGGCGCCAAGCCAGCACGGTCAGCACCGCGATCAACGCCAGCTGCAGCACGAACCACATCGTCGAGCCCAAGATCGCCGAGTCCAGCCGCAGCAGCAACAGCGCGACCAGGAAGTAGATCGGGCCCATCACCAGCGGACCGACCACCCGCTTCAGCATCGCCACCGCCGCGTCCCGGGTGTGGTCCAGCATGAACAGCACCCCCGCCGCCGGCGCGAACGGCACGATCAACCGGATCAACGCGAACGACAACAAGATCGCCAACCCGGCCACCAGCAAGAACCCGCACACCACCACGACCACGACCAGGTTCACCAACGCCGTGGTCGCCCGCTGGGACCAGTGCTCGCCCTTGAAGTACTCATAGGCCACCGGGTCCGACTTCTTGACCGCCTCGGCATGCTTCTTGAACGCGTCCTGCTTGGCCTCCAGGACCTTCTTGCCATCCCCGTTCGGGTCCTTGCGGTAGGTGTCGTACTCCTGCCAGGAGAAGTGCGTCGACCGGAACACCCGCGGCCCATACCTCTTCGCCGTGGCCGAGTCGGGATCACCGAACGCACCGGCCAGCCAGGTGCGGTACTGCGTCGAACGCACCACCTCGTCCATCTGAGCATCCACGGCCTTGACCGCATCGGTCTCACCGAACTCGTCGTCACCGACACCCGGGACCGTCTTGCCGTCGTTGAACCCGGTCGCGATCATCCCCGTCGCCGACCGGACCCCCTCATCGACCAGCTTGGTCGACTCCACCGGGTACTGGATCAGCCAGGAGGTCACCACCAGCACACCCAGCGCCCAACCCGCCGCGGTCACCGCCCGCGCGAACCGGCCATCCCGCGCGCGGATCATCACCGTCGCCGCCACCAGCAACAGCACCACGCTCACCCACGGCGCCCACACCCCGTCGGTGACCGCCTTGCTCGCCGCCACGATCGGGTCGTCCAGCGCCCTCAGGAACGAATCCTCACCGATCACCGCGTTCAGCAACGCATGCGACCAGTTCGGCAGGATCCCCGAGATCTCCAACATGATGTTGCCGATCGAGGTCCCCGCCCCCGCCACGAACTGCCCCGTGCACCCGTTGTCATAGGTCCACCACTGCGGAGTCGTGCCGTAGGCCGACTCCAACGAGACCTCGTCCTTGTTGCGGAACGGATCCAGCTCGTCGTTGACCTTCTCCGGGTCGTTCAGCTCCGTGCCCGCCTTCGACGCCGCCCCCAACGCCGTCATCCGCACGATGAAGCTGCCGTCCCCGTAGGGAGAAGCCGGCATCGGCGCGTCCAGGTTGTTGCACGCATCGCTCACACCCGAGAGCCCACCCGTCGGATCGAACGGGATCGGGATATCGATCCCCCTCGGCCCCGCAGCCGCCGGACCGGCGACGGACAGCAGAGCGACCACGAGTACGACGAGGGCAGCGGCCCTACGGCGCAGGGCTGCCCTGTGGTGGGTGGGGCGCGGCGGCATCAGCCGATCCCGTCCCCGGAGAGCTCGGTCCTGGGAAGATCGGTCGGCTCGCCGCCGATGGCTCGGCTGACGCGGCGGGTGGGGTCGGCGGTGGTGTTGAGCGCCTCCTGCAGACCCGGGTGGTGGTTGAGGGTGACCTTGATGATCTCCATGCCGCCGTGACCGGTGTCGCCACCGAGGCCGTCGCGGTAGATGAACTCGCGGTAGCCGAGCTGCTCGTCACCACGCCTGGTGCGCGGCGAGAGCCGCGCCAGGATCGACTCGTAGCCCAGGCCCTCGGGCTTGCCGAGCAGCTTGAGCGCGTCGCGCTGGGCACTCTCGTCCTGCGTACGTCCCACGAAGGCCGCCCCGACGAAGTTGTTGATGTCGGAGCCCAGGATCGCGGAGGCATTCTGGGTCGAGACCAGCGCTGCGCAGTTGTTCTTGCGGGAGTCGCTGGAGAGCTTGTGGACCAGGGCCCGCCCGGTGCCACCACTCGCCTGGGTGACCTCGTGGGCCTCGTCGAGCGCGAACAGCTTCCGCTCGTTGGGGTCGCTGCGGTAGATCAGGTGCAGCGCGGACCAGGCGGCGAGGGTCATGATCGGCCGCGCCATCTGCTCCTCGGCACTCCACTCCTCGCGCGGCACGTGCTCGGGCGGGGTGTTGAGTCCCTTGAGGTTGTAGAAGGTGAACGGCGTGCCCTTCAGCTCCTTGTCGGACTGCAGGAAGTCGTTGCCGAAGAAGAGGCGGCCGAGCTCACGCTCACGGGCGGCGGCGAGCTCGCGGCCGATCTCGTGGTCACCGCCGTCGCCCTCGAAGAGCATCTTCACGATCGTCGAGGTGTCGGCGCCGCGGTCGGCCTGCGCCTCCATGACGCGGGCGCGGATGCGCTTGAGCACCTCCTCGTTGTTGGCCAGTCCGACCGGGAGGCAGGAGCGGAGCACCGAGACGGTCAGGTCGCGGCGCTGCTGTACGGCCGCGGACCGCTCCCGATGGAGCCGCTCGGCGAACTCGTGGTCCGACATCGCCTCGGCGCGGATCAGCTCCGGGTTGGGGTCGGGGACGACGGCGTACGGCGACAGGCTTCCCGGTCGACCGCCGAGGACGTCGACGCTGCGGGCGCGGGCGGGCACCTGCTGGCCGTTGAAGACGCCGCCGCCGATCTCGGGCAGCGTCATCAGCCGCTGCAGCCGCCCGGCCGGGTCCATGGCGACACCGTGGATGCCGGACAGGATCGACATGTAGATGACGACGCCCATCAGGGTCGACTTACCGGAACCGGGCGTGCCGACGAGCGGGATCAGGCCGGCCTGCTCCATGACCTCGGTCAGGTACCACGGGTCCATCAGCACGGCCCGGGACGCCATCGCGGAGGTCTCGCCGAGGTAGAAGCCGCGCTTGTCGCCGACCTCGGCGGTGACCGCCGGGAGCCCGGCGGCGACCTTGAGGACCGGGAACTTCCGGGCGTGGGCGGTCGACGCGAGCGGCTCGCCCGGGACGAACTCGCGAGCCAGGTGATACTGCCCCAGCTGGCGGGTGATCTTGATCTGCGGCCGGTAGAGGTCGACGACCTTCTGCGCCTTGTCGAGCGCCTCCGCCTCGCTGCGGCCGGTGACGGCGATCCGGTACCAGCCTCTGGTCCGGGTGGACAGGCCCGTGAACTCCGAGCGCATCTCGTCCTCGACGTCGGCGGCTCGGCCGGCCTGACGGGAGAGCTGCTTGGGAGGCCGCTTGCCGTGGTCGTCGGACCAGTGGCTGACCTGGCCGTCGATGCGGCGGGTCAGAGACGCCATCTCGCGGGAGACGTCATCCGGCGAGCGGGGCTCGACCCGGAACGACCACTCCACCGGGAAGCCGAGCGCATCGGTCTTCGCCATCCACGGCGCGTGGGTCTCCGGAACCTCGATATCGCCGATCCGGGAAACCGTCAGCACGCACACGTGGCTGGTCTCCTGGCGGCCACCGATGCTGCTGGTGACCTGCACCGTCGGCGCCAGCGGCTCGGCCGACCAGGCGACCGACTCGAACCACTCGGCCATGTCGTCGGTGTCGAGGAAGTTCTGCTGGGCCTCACCCGGCTCGGGCACCGGGATCTTGGCGCCCAGGGAGAGCGAACGGGCGATCATCCACTCCATGTCGTGACCGACCGCCGGCCGCGCGGAGAAGCCCGGACGCGACATCACCCGGTTGACCGTGTCGAGGCGCTCGCTGATCGCGGCCATCTCGCGCTCGGCGGCACCGGCGGAGAACTTCGCCAGCGTCCTCACCGTCGCGTCGCGGCGGCCCAGGTCGACGCCGTAGTAGACCAGCTTGTCCGCCTGGCTGTGGGCGGCCATGTGGGCCTGGTTGCGCGCCATCATCTCCTCGAACCCGGGCTGCGGGTCGGGAGCGTTGGCGAACGCGGCATGCGCCCAGTGACGTACGGGATAGGGGCGGGTGGTGACCCGGCCGTGGACCGTGTTGCCGACCAGGTCGGCCAGCTGGCTCGCCTGGTCGGTGATCAGGGCCTCGAGGTCCGAGTGGGCGCGGAACGACCAGGTCTGCGGCTCGGCGAGGTACCAGGCGATGATCCGGTCGCTGGTGAAGGTCAGGTGACCGCGCACCTCCTCCAGCGCCCACGTATCGCCTCTCGGCTCACGGACGCCCTTCGAGTCGTCGCCGCCCCGGCCGAAGACGCTCTTGCGTCCCGGCTTGGGCTTCTCGAAGCCAGGCCCGTAGGCCCGCTCCGTTCGCGGCCGCCTCATGCGGTTCCTCCGTCGTTGGGTGCGTCGTCGCCGTCGAGGCGCTTGCGGTAGTCGTCCACGCTCTGCGGGCGCCCGTCAGGCACCGCCCGCTCGTCCTGATTGTCCCTGGGACGGGTGCTCCCCGAGGGGGCATCGTCGAAGTCGTCCCATTCGTCGGCCTCGTCCCATTCCTCGTCGAACCCTGGCTCCGGCGCGATCACCACGGCCGGCCTGACCGCATGCGAGAGCGGCTGCCGGGCTGGCCTGGGCGCGGACTCCTGGGCAGGCGGTGGCGGTGGCGGAGGAGGCGGCGGGGGTGGCGGTGGCGCCGCAGTGGGCTGGGCCGGGGGCGCAGGCGGGGCAGGCGGCGCGGGCTGCTCCGGCTCCTGCCGGGCCTGCCACGGCGCGCCACCCTTCCACGGAACGTCGCGGGGCTCACGCGGCGAGGAGGACGGTCTGCTCGACCAGCCGCCCTTCGCCGGACGTACGCCGGTGGCGTGCTGCTGCCTCGCAGGCTGTGCCTCGGGCTGGACCGAGAGGTGGGCCGGGAGCGGCTCCTCGACGACCTTCGCCTCGATCACCGGTCGCACGGGCGCGGCCTTGCCGCGTACCGGCCCCGCTGAAGCGAAGCCCGAAGCAGTGTGTCCCGCTGAAGCGAAGCCCGAAGCAGTATGTCCCGCTGACGCGACGTGTCCGGTCTGGGCACTCGGGGTCGAGGTGACGACCGTCGCCTGCAGCGCCCTCGGCGAGGGGGTGCCACCCGGCTGCTGCGCGAACCGCCGGCCGGGTCGCCGCATGGCCTTCGCCCAGCCGCCGCGGGGGCTCGTGGCGTGCCGGAAGGCGACAGCCGCGCCGCCCGCGTACTGGGCGCTGGTCTCCACGCGCGGCGTGGTCAGCTCGTGCCAGAAGGTCATCAGCCAGGCGCCGGCCGAGCTCTCCGAGCTGATGTAGTCGGAGGCCTTCATCGAGAGGAAGGAGGCGCCGATCAGCCACAGCCCCATGCTCAGCAGCGTCACTGGCATGCCGAGCTTGCGCAGCAGCACAAGCGTCAATGGTGCGATCACCAGAAAGAGGAAGATGGTGCGATAACGCATCTCCCCGATGTAGCGACGAGGGGGGCCGAGATAGGTCTGGTCGACCTCGTACAGCTCGTCGTCGTCAGGCAGCCTCATCCCCGAGATCCCTCCCTGGGTTAGCTAACGGGACCGGGTTCACCCCTTGAAGAGACCAGCCATCCACTGACCGAGGTCCGTGGCGTTGTTGCCCACGGCCAGGCCGAGGACGCCGAGACCGATGATCAGGCCACCGACGATCGTGACGGCCTTGGAGATGTTCCCGCTGCGGGCAGCCCACAGGACCGTGACGCCCAAGATCAGGACGACCAGCGTGATGATGTTGTCGGTGATCCACTCGGCCAGGCCGCCGGTGCCATACTCGGCGGCTTGAGTCGTACTTTGAATCAACTGGTGCGGTGCCATTGTTCTGCTCCCTTTCCCGAGGTGAGGTGTGGTTGCCGGAAGTATTCGGTTGTCCCGCCCGGCGCAGCCCCATGCGGCACCGGTGGGTGGAGGCGCCTTGCCCCTCCCGCGGGCTGACGCGAACTCCCGGGCATCGGCATTTCTGGACAAACGCCACCGCCATGTGAGACGAGCGTAGTCCCCAGACCGCCGTAACGCACCTCGTTCCACCTGACGACACGTGCTCACCGCGCGCCTGCGGGCGCACCGGACGACCGCCTTGCCAAGGCCGCCATGCCACAGACCGGACCGCTGGGCGCGACACTGTCCCGCTCAGTGGTCTCCTTCGCTGAATTCTTGCGAGGGGAGGCTAACTTCAGGGAATCTATATCCCGGTGCATCCTCGCGAATTTCGCGCGCTTGCGTCCGGATTCGCGAATTTACACAACATTCAATCGGATTTCTCGGGAGGACGAGCTCACATGGACAAGAAGAAGATCTTCATCGTCATCGGCGCCCTGTTCGTCGGGTTTTGGCTGTTCACCGATCCGCAGGGGCTGACCAGCACGGTCTCGGCCATCGCCGGCGGCATCTGGGGCGTCACCACCGACGTCTTCGGCGGCGTGATCGGCACGATCGAGGGCTCCACCCGCTGACCTCGCCCTGACCTACGCCGACGCCCGGGCGTCGGCGCGATGGACTCCTTTTTCTTCGCTGCCGGTTTGGGGACCGATCAGCACGGATAACTGTTTGACGTCGGACGCCGCGATGACAAGACTGCACTTGTCTCGATGTCAAGATAGTTCGGAGTCGTCTTGTCCCCTCACTTCATCCGGTTGAGGGACAAGGTCCTCTCAGACGACCCGCTCATCCGGGCGATGTCGTACCAGTCGGTGCTCTCGGCCTTCGCCGAAGGCACCTTTCTCACCGGTTCGGCGGTCTTCTTCACCCAGATCGTCGGCCTCTCCGCCGCACAGGTCGGCCTCGGTCTCACGATCGCGGGCGCTGCAACCTTCTTGTTCGCCGTCCCCCTGGGCCGACTCGCGGATCGTCTCGGCACCCGGTTCAGCTGGATCGCCGGTGCCGTACTCCAGGCGCTGCTGTTCGGTGCCTGGGTTCTCGTCGGCAACTTCGCCGCGTACGTCGCCGTCGAGGTGCTCCTCGCGCTCGCCTCCTCCTGGCAGCGGTCGGGTCGCGACGCCTACCGGATCTCGGTCTTCCCCGCAGCGACCCGAGTGCGCTCGTTCGCCTACATGCGGGCCGCCCGCAACGTCGGCTACACGCTCGGCGCCCTGGCCAGCGGTCTCGCTCTGGCCGCCGATTCCAACACCCTGATCAAGGCCGTCCCGCTGATGACCGCCGTGGTCCTCCTGGTCAACGCCTACTGGATCTCGCGCCTCCCCCACCTCGCCACGGCTGCCTCTCCCGGCGACATGAAGCCGGACGTACGCGACCGCCTCGGCGCCCTGCGCAACCGCGCGTTCCTCGCGACGACCTTCTTCGACGGCGTGCTCGGCACCCATCAGGTCCTGCTCAACGTCGTCATCCCGCTGTGGCTGGTCCAGGAGACCGACGCCCCACGGGTGCTACTGGCCTGGCTGTTCGGCACCAACACCGTCATGGCCGTCGGGCTGCAGGTGATCGCCGCCCGCGGGGTGACCGACGTGACGACATCACTGAAGGCCCAGCGCCGCGGCGCGCTCTGCTTCCTGGCCTCCTGCGCGATCATCGCGGTCACCCACGACACCGTCGGCCTGATCACGATCGCCCTCGTCTGGCTCGGCCACGTGACCGTCACCGGCGCCGAGCTCTTCCAGTCCGCCGGCGAGTGGGGTCTGGTCGCCGATCTCTCCGACCCGGAGCACCGCGGCGACTACCAGGGCGCCGCCCAGGTCGGCTACACCCTCGGCACCGTCTGGGCCCCTGCGGCGTACACCTTCCTGGCCATGGAGCTCGGCCATCTCGGCTGGGCCATCATCGCCGGGATCATCGTCATCGCCGCGATCGGCGTCCACCCCTCCGCCCGCGCCGCTGAGCGCTACCTCGCCCGCCGGGCCCAGCCCGTCCCCGCGCCGGCGTAGCGCCGGCGTAGCGCACCTCGCGGCAGGGCCTCAGACGAACAGCAGAGGTACGCCGACGAGCAGCCCCCACACCAGCGTGGCCATCCCGGTCTGCTGCAGGACGGGGATCAGGCGCGGGCCGAGGTTGGCGCGGTCGAGGATGGTGCGTACGCCCTGCGCGGCGACGGCGATGAAGCCGAGACCGAGCAGCGCCCACCAGGACGTCGTCAGGGCCACGAGCACCACGGAGACGGCGGCGACGGCGACGAGGGCGACGTAGAGCCAGCGGGTCCGGGCGTCGCCGAGGCGTACGGCGAGAGTGATCTTCCCGGACTCGGTGTCGCCGGGGATGTCGCGGAGGTTGTTGGCGACGAGCAGCGCAGAGGTGATCGCGCCGATCCCGACACCGGCCCACAACGCGCCCCACTCCCAGCTCTGCGTCTGGACGAAGGTCGTACCGATGACCGCGACGAGCCCGAAGAAGACGAAGACCATGACCTCGCCGAGCCCGGCGTAACCGTAGGGGCGCGAGCCGCCGGTGTAGTACCAGGCCGCGATCATGCAGACCAGCCCCCCGAGGATCAGCCACCATGCCGAGGTCAGCGCCAGCACCAGGCCGGCGACCGCGGCGATCCCGAAGGCGATGAACGCGGCGCGCTTGACCGCGGCCGGCGCGGCGAGGCCGGAGCCGGTCAGCCGCAGCGGGCCCACCCGCTCGTCGTCGGTCCCCCGGATCCCGTCGGAGTAGTCGTTGGCGTAGTTGACCGCCACCTGCAGCGCCAGCGCCACCACGAGGGCGAGCAGCGCCTTCCACCAGACCAGGCCACCGGCGTACGCAGCCACCCCGGTGCCGGCGATGACCGGCGCGAGCGCCGCGGGGAGTGTGCGAGGACGGGCTCCCTGGAGCCACTGAGCGGAGTTTGCCACCCCGCTATTCAACACCTGGGGTCCGGCGAGCAAGCCCCGGGGTGACACCGAAAACCCAGCGACCCCTGCCCGGGGGGAGGCAGGGGTCGAGGGGTGGGGGTGTGAGGGGTGGATCAGGTCTTCGGAGGATCGTTGGAGTCGACGCTCAGCTCGGCCTCCATGGCCTCGATCTCCTCGGCCAGCTTGTCGGGCGGCGGAGCGCTGGGCTCGGCCGCCTCGGCACCGGCACCACCGGACCCTGCCGTGCGGCGCTTGTTCCACACGTCGAAGGCGACGGCGAGCAGGAGCACGAGGCCCTTGATGGCCTGCTGCCAGTCGATAGAGACACCGAGCAGCGACATGCCGTTGTTGAGGACACCCATGACGAGACCACCGATGATCGCGCCGACGACGGTGCCGACACCGCCGGTGACGGCGGCGCCACCGATGAAGGCGGCGGCGATCGCGTCGAGCTCGAAGTTCACGCCGGCCTTGGGGTTCGCGGCGGTCAGGCGGGCGGTCGTGACCAGGCCCGCGAGGCCCGACAGCAGACCCATGTTCACCATGACCAGGAAGTCGACCCGCTTGGTGTTGACGCCGGACATCGTGGCCGCGTCGACGTTGCCACCGATCGCGTAGACGTGGCGGCCGAAGACGGTCTTGTTCATGATGAACGTGTAGACCACGATCAGCCCGGCCAGGATCAGGCCGACGATCGGCAGCCCGCGCGCGTCGGCGAGCAGGTAGGCGAAGTACATGATCACGATCGTCAGCAGCGCCAGCTTCACCACGAAGAGCGGGAACGGCAGGACGTCGAAGTTGTAGGCCATCTGGGCGTTGCGGCGGCGCACCTCGAGGAAGATCAGCACACCGACGGCGGCCACCGCGATGAGGAGCGTCAGGTTGTGCAGCCCGGTGTCCGGCCCGATCTCGGGCAGGAAGCCGTTGCCGATCGCCTTGAACTGCTCGGGCAGACCACCGACGGTCGCGCCCTTGAGCACGACCAGGGTGAGCCCGCGGAAGAGCAGCATCGAGGCCAGCGTGACGATGAACGCCGGGATCCCGACGTACGCCACCCAGAAGCCGTGCCAGGCGCCGATGGCGGTGCCGATCAGCAGGCCGAGGAAGACGGCCAGCCACCACGGGAAGTCGTACTGGGTCATCATGATCGCCGCGGCCGCGCCGACGAAGGCGGCCACAGAGCCGACCGAGAGGTCGATGTGGCGCGCCACGATCACGATCACCATGCCGATGGCCAGGATCAGGATCTGGGCGTTCTGGACGACCAGGTTGGAGACGTTGAGCGGCTTGAGCAGCACGCCTTCGGTCGAGATCTGGAAGAGGATGACGATCGCCGCCAGAGCGATGATCATCCCGTACTGGCGGACGTTCCCGCGCAGCGTGTTGAGCAGGGCATTCATCGGGGGTTACTTCCTCGCGTCCGCGGTCATGTAGCGCATCAGGGACTCCTGGGTGGCCTCTGAGCGGTCGAACTCATGGGTGATCACGCCCTCGGCGAGCGTGTAGATGCGATCACACAGACCGAGCAGCTCGGGCAGCTCGGAGGAGATCACCAGTACGCCGCGACCGCTGCGGGCGAGCTCCTGGATGATCCCGTAGATCTCGTACTTGGCGCCGACGTCGATGCCTCGGGTCGGCTCGTCGAGGATCAGCAGCTTCGGGTCGGTGTACATCCACTTGGACAGCACCACCTTCTGCTGGTTGCCGCCGGAGAGCTTGCCGACCCCGGCAGTGATCGAGGGCGCCTTGATGTTGAGGTTCTTGCGGTAGCCCTCGGCGACCACGACCTCCTTGTGCTCGTCGACGACCATCCCGGAGCGCAGCTTCTTCAGCGCCGCCGAAGTGATCGAGGTCTTGATGTCGTCGATGAGGTTGAGCCCGAGGCCCTTGCGGTCCTCCGAGACGTACGCGATGCCGGCATCGATCGCCTGGGTGACCGTGTTGAGCTGCAGCTCCGCGCCGTCGAGCACCAGCGAGCCGGACGTCCGGGAGCCGTAGGAGCGCCCGAAGATCGACCGCGCCAGCTCCGTACGTCCCGCGCCCATCATCCCCGCGATGCCGACGATCTCGCCGGCTCGCACGGACAGGTTGGCCTGGCGGATGACCTCACGATGGCTGTCCTGCGGGTGCATGACGGTCCAGTCGCGCACCGCGAAGAGGACGTCTCCGATGGAGGGGGTGTGATCGGGGAAGCGGTTCTCGAGGTCACGGCCGACCATCCCGCGGATGATCCGGTCCTCGTCCACGCCACCGGCGGCGACGGAGAGGGTCTCGATGCTCTGGCCGTCACGGATGATCGTGATCTCGTCGGCGATCTGCTCGATCTCGTTCAGCTTGTGGCTGATCATGATCGAGGTGATCCCCTTCTCCTTCAGCCCCTCCAGGAGCGCGAGAAGGTGCTGGGAGTCGTCGTCGTTGAGGGCGGCGGTCGGCTCGTCGAGGATGAGCAGCTTGACCTCCTTCGAGAGCGCCTTGGCGATCTCGACCAGCTGCTGCTTGCCGATACCGAGGTTCTTCACCGGCGTCAGCGGGTTCTCCCGCAGGCCGACCCGCGCGAGCAGGTCGATCGCCTCGCGGTTGGCGCGGCCCCAGTCGATGATCCCGCGCTTGGCGGTCTCGTTGCCGAGGAAGATGTTCTCCGCGATCGAGAGCTCGGGGATGAGGGCGAGCTCCTGGTGGATGATCACGATGCCGGCGGCTTCGCTCTGCCGGATGTTGGCGAACTTCGCGGTCTCGCCCTCGAAGACGATGTCGCCGCTGTAGGTGCCGTGGGGGTAGACCCCGCTGAGCACCTTCATCAGGGTGCTCTTGCCGGCGCCGTTCTCACCGCAGATCGCGTGGATGTCACCGCGGTTGACGACGAGGTTGACGTCGGCGAGCGCCTTGACGCCGGGGAACTCCTTGGTGATGCCGCGCATCTCCAGGATCGGTGAGCTCATGTGGTTCCTGCTATCTGGCCAGGTGCAGGCGTGGGCCCGGTCCGGAGGGACCC
>NZ_JBHVGB010000107.1:0-19829 GCF_042801335.1 Nocardioides sp. NPDC057577
GGTCGAGCCGGATTCGTGAGGAACGAACGAATCCGTGTCGAGACCAACACGGTCGCCTTCGCGCTCGATGGGGACCGTGTTGGTCTCGACACGCTCGGCCGCAGGCGGCCTCGCGGCTCGACCAGCGGTGGTCAGCGTAGGGCGATGGGATTCACCGGGGCACCGACGGCCCCGGTGACCCGCAGCGGTGCGGCGGTCAGCAGGAAGTCGTAGCGGCCGTCCTCCACACACGCGGAGGCCAGCCCGTCGAGGTCCCACATCTCGCCCAGGAACAGCCCGAGGTGCGGGATGGCGACCTGGTGGAGCGGCTGGAAGGCGTCGTCGAATTCGTTCGGCCGGACCTCGAACCCCCAGGTGTCGGTCGCGATGGCGGCGATCTCGGTGCGGTGCAGCCAGTCGGCGGTGGTGAAGGAGAGGCCGGGAGCCGCTCCCCCGGCGTAGCCTCCCCAGCCCTCGCCGGCCGCGACGCCCCGGCGGGCCCGGGCCAGCTGACCGGTGCGTACGACGACGATGTCGCCGCGACCCACGGCCGCGCTCGCACCCTGTGCGGCGATCGTCAGGTCCAGGTGCTCCTCGGTGATCGCGAAGCCGTCGGGGAGCTCGCCGTCGGTCCCGACCGCGCGGCCGACGTCGAGCAGCACCCCGCGACCGCAGACCACGTCGGCGACCGTCTCGATCCCGGTGACACCGTCGCCCAGCGAGGTGACGACCGATTCCGCCGGGCGGCCGTTCCAGGCACGTCCGTGGTCGAAGATGTGGCCGAGCCCGTCCCACTGGGTCGAGCACTGCAGCGGCATCGCGATGACGTCGTCCGCACCGCCGATCCCGTGCGGGAACCCCTGGACACCGGTGACCGCGTCGGTGCCGGTGTCGAGCATGGTGTGCACCGGGTTCGTACGCCGCCGCCAGCCGTTCTGGGGCCCGTCCATGTCGAAGGGCAGCGAGAGCGAGTAGGACCGCCCGGTCTGCACCAGCCCCGCTGCCTCGACTCGTTTGGCATCGGTGAGGAAGTTCATCGTCCCGCGGACGTCGTCCTCGCCCCACCGCCCCCAGTTGGAGACCCGGGCGACCGTCTTCGCGATCTCGCCTTCGGGATCGGTCCGGTCCAGCTTCATAGGGTCCGGAGCCGTCACGAGGCGTCCAGCTCGGCGAAGGTGTCGGCGACCCAGTCGGCGATGAAGCCGATGACGTGCGGGAAGTGGTCCAGACCGATGTGCTCGGTGGCGCCCTCCTCCGGCGTGAAGATCCGCAGCTCGCGCTTGGGGCTGTTGACCGCCTGATCGAAGGAGCGATGCGCGTAGGAGAGCGGGATCTGGCGATCGTTCTCCCCGTGGGCGATGAGGAACGGCACGGTGATCTCCTCGACCACCCCGTCGAGGTTGATCGACTCGGCGAAGTCGATGAAGGTGTCGATGTCGGGCTGCCCCCACACCCACAGCACGTGGTCCCAGTAGTGCGGCACCGGGTTCTCGCCCTCACGGTCGAGGCGTCGCTTCTGCACCGCGCCCCAGTCATGGTTCGCACCCCAGGCCACGCAGAGCGCGATCCGCTTCTCGTACGCCGCGGCTCGAGGCGCGTAGTAGCCACCCAGCGACCAGCCCACCAACCCGATCCGGTCGGCACGGACGTCCGGGCGCGTCTCGAGCCAGTCGACGCAGGCCGCGGCCCAGGCCTCGGTGTCGACGCGAGCGGTGAGGCCGTCGAGACGCAGCGCCTCGCCGGCGCCGCCGCAGTCGACCATCAGCGTCGAGATGCCGCGGGCGGCGAGCTCGGTGTGGACGCCGGCACCGACCATCATCTCCTTGGTGGAGTCCAGGCCGTTCCACACGATCATGACCGGCGCCGGCGTTCCGTCCCCGTGAGCCGGGTGGAAGTAGGCGGGAAGCGTGGTCTCACGGCCGCCCTCGACGTACGGGATCGCAACCTTCACCGTCGGCTGGTCGAGCAGCTCGAAGGAGCGGACCAGCAGGTCGACGCTGCGCTGGTACTCGGCGTTGCGGCCCGCGTCCTTCGCGCTCTGCATCCGCTCGGCCTGGGAGACGTAGACCGAGGCCCGGAACAGCTTCTGCCCGGCCGTACGCCGATGGCCGGCCTTCTCCGCCTCACCGGCCTGCTCCTCGAGCTGGTCGGCGACCCGTCGCCAGGCGGCCATGAACTCGGCGGTGCCCACGTCGGAGCCCTGCGCGGCCAGCTCCTTCAGCGGCCGGCAGGCGCGGTCGACCTCGTCGATCAGGCCGCCGGAGTTGAGCGTGGCGACCACACCCAGGTTCCACACGTAGTTGCCGGGAAAGTACTCGAACATCTCTTGTCCTCTTCTTGGTGGATATCAGCGCAGGCGGGCGGCGGAAGCGCGGCGCCGGACCGGAGGCAGCTCGGGCGCGGGCGGCGCGACGGCGACGGTGTTGGTGAGGGTGCCGATCCCCTCGACCTCGAGAGTGACCACGTCACCGGGCTGGAGCGGCTTCGGCTCCTGGACGCCACGGCGACCCCAGAGCTCGGCCAGGCACCCGCCGTTGCCGACGGTGCCCGAGCCGAGGACGTCGCCGGCGACCACGCGGGAGTCGCGGGAGGCGTACGCGATCATCGTCTCGAAGGTCCAGCCCATGTGGGCGAGACGGTCGCGGCCGACCTCGAGGTCGTTGACCGACACCGTGCACAGCAGGTCGAGGAAGCCGGCCTCGTCGCGGTACGGTTCCAGCTCGTCGGCGGTCACGATCCACGGCCCGAGAGTGGTCGCGAAGTCCTTGCCCTTGGCCGGCCCGAGACCGACCTGCATCTCTCGGCCCTGCAGGTCGCGGGCGGACCAGTCGTTGAGGATCGTGTAGCCGAAGACGTACGCCCCGGCCTCCTCGGGAGGGACCGACCGCCCCTCGGAGCCGACGACGACGGCGACCTCCAGCTCGAAGTCGCGGGCCCCGCAGGCCGCGGGGAAGGGGACCTCCGCGCCCGGTCCGAGGATCGCGTGCGGGTTGGTGAAGTAGAAGGCCGGGGCGTCGTACCAGGCGTCGGGGACACCGACGGCGCCGTCGACGGAGCGGCGTACGCCCTCGACGTGCTCCTCGAAGGCGACGAAGTCACGGACCGAGGCCGGCTCCAGCGGCGCCAGCAGCTCGACCTCGGCGAGATCGAGAGGGTCCGCCGCCCGGGCACGGTCGGCGGCGCGGTCGAGGGTGTCACGCCCAGCCGCGATCAGCGAGCGCATCGAGTGCTCCGCGGCGAACGGGTGCAGTTCACCCTCGGTCACCAGGCCGACGCGCGGCGCGCCGAGGACATGGTCGCGGTAGGTGGCGAGCTTCATCGACCCTCCTCAGACCGGCGGGGCGACGAAGACGCCCTTGTCGGGATCGTTGAACGACTTGCCGGCGACCAGCTCGTCCATCGGGTTGGCGGTGCCCCACTGGTCGGTGACGTTCGGGTCGCTGAAGTCGTACAGATGCGGGTGCCAGTTGTCCTCCACGAGCTCCTCGAGCTCGGTGGTGTACTCGATGGTGTTGCCGTGCGGGTCCAGGAAGTAGCTGAAGGTGTTGTTGCCGGCCAGGTGGCGCCCCGGCCCCCAGATCTTCTCCACACCGGCGCGCAGCAGCCGCCCGGTGCCACGCATGTACTCATCGATCCCGCGCATCTCGAATGAGGCGTGGTGCAGCGCGACATGCGGCCCGCGGGCGATCGCGAGGCTGTGATGGAACGTGTTCGTACGCAGGAACCACATCATCGAGCCCAGCCGCGGGTGCATCAGGGTGTCGGAGAGCGCGAAGCCGAGGTGGCGCTGGTAGAACGCCACGGTCTGCTCGGGGTTGGGCGAGTTGATGACGACGTGGGAGAGCTTGACCGGTACCGACTCGCCCTCCTCGATCTTCCGATGTTGACGCACGGCAACATCGCAGGAGACCTCGACCGTACGTCCGTCGTTGTCGAAGAAGCGGAAGCCGTATCCGCCGCCCGGCGTCAGCACCGGGCCGGGCTCACTGACGAGCTTCACTCCGGCCCGGCCGAGGCGCTCGGCCATCGCGTCCACGTCGGCCGGGCTTGCCGCGCCGAAGGCGATCAGGTCCAGGCGCTTGTCGTCGGCTCGGCGCAGACGCACGGAGTAGTGCTCCGGGGAGCCCTCCGCGGCCAGGAACGCCAGGCCGGAGTCGGTGGTCTCGGCCTTGAGCTTCCAGGTGTTCGTGTAGAACTCCAGCTGCCGCTCGTAGTCGGGCACGGCCAGGTCGACGTGGCGCAGGTGGGTGATCAGCCGCTCGGAGGGCGGGGTCTCGATGACGGTCTCGGTCACGGTGTTCTCCTCATGAGATGGGTGGGTCAGGCGGGCTGGGTGACGAGGGTGGCGACGCGGGCCATCAGCCCGGGTACGTCACCGCGCTCGCGTGCCTTCAGCCAGGTGCAGAGCTGGAGCGAGGCCTCGACGACGGCCTTCGCGCGCGGCAGCCGGCGCTCGGTGAACGCGGGCCAGACGGCATCCAGGTCGTCGCCCGCCGTGAGCAGCTCGGCGAGCACGGCAGCGTCCTCGAGCGCCTGGGCGGCGCCCTGGGCGAGGGTCGGCGGGCAGCTGTGGGCGGCGTCGCCGACGATCACGACCCGGCCCCGGTTCCACGCGCCGTCGACGACGTGGCTCTCGAAGTGGGTGTGGTTCACGCGCTCGGCGTCGGTCAGGGACGCGCAGATCTCGTCCCATGGCCCGTGGTACGCCTCGGCGAGCCCACGCATCGCCGCCAGCCCCTCCTCGGCCGACAGCCCGGACCGGTCCTGGGCGGGCTCGACGACGTAGGCGTAGAGGCTGTCCTCGGAGGTCGGGCAGTAGCCCGCGATGTAGGACGGTCCGCCGTAGATCAGGTCGGTGCGGGTGACCGAGGCGGGCCTGCCCGTGAAAGCGCGCCAGATCCCCATTCCGACCGGCTCGGGCTCGACGTCGATGCCGATGGTGCGCCGCGTCCACGACCTCACCCCATCGGCTCCGACGACGACGTCGTAGCGTCCTCGGGACCCGTCCACGAAGGTGACGTCGACGCCCGTCTCGTCCTGGTCGAGCGCCGTCGGAGCGACCCCGAAGCGCACCTTGGCACCGGCCGCGACAGCCCGGTCGAGGAGGATCCGGGCGAGGGTCGGCCGATACATCCCGAGGGTCGCGGGCAGGTCCGGCCCACCGGTGCGGTGGTCCTCGAGCTCGACCAGCAGGGTGCCGGCCGGGTCGGGCGCCCGCAGCCCGAGGGTGTCGTAGCCATAGCCCGCCGCGCGGACCTGGTCCCACACGCCCAGGTCGCGCAGCACCCGCAGCGCGTTGCCCTGGAGGGTGATCCCCGAGCCGAGGGCGGCGATGTCCGGCTTGGCCTCGACGAGGTCGACAGAGATGCCCTGCTCGGCGAGCAGGATCGCGGTCGCCGTCCCGGCGGTTCCGGCACCGATGACGAGAACCGAGCTGATGGCGGACATGAGGTCTCCCTGGATGTGCGAGCTGGTCAAGTGACGAGCACCACTCTGAACCGCACGCAACTATTCGGGAAGAGCAGATTTCCTATCCTGCGTATACACCGCGTTTATAGTCGGACCATGGCGACCGATCCGCTCCGCAACCTCGATCTCAATCTGCTGCCGTCCCTGGACGCGCTGCTCGAGGAGCGCAACGTGACCCGCGCGGCAGCACGGCTGGGGCTGAGCCAGCCCGCGGTCTCGGCGGCCCTACGCCGGCTCCGGCGCCACTTCGGCGACGAGCTCCTGGTCCGGACCGGCAACCGCTACGACCTCACTCCGCTCGCCGCCCAGCTCCGCGGCGCCACCACGACGGCGCTGGCAGGCGTACGCCGGGTCTTCGAAGCCGAGCCGGGGTTCGACCCGGCCACCTCGACCCGCGAGTTCACCGTGGTCGCCTCCGACTACTCCACGACCGTCCTCGGCGACCACCTCGCCACCGAGCTGGCCCGCGAGGCGCCCGGCGTACGGCTCCGGTTCCAGCTCCAGACCCACGCCGACGTCGATCAGGCGCCGGAGTCGCTGCGGCACGTGGACGGGATGGTCCTCCCCCACGGGTTCCTCCAGGATCTGCCCGCGGTCGAGCTCCACACCGACGACTGGGTGCTGGTCGTCTCGGCCGACAACGCGGCCGTCGGGGACACGATCACGATGGCTGAGCTCGCCGAGATGCCATGGGTGGTCACCCACCACGCCCCGACCGCCTTCACCCCGGCCGTACGCCAGCTCAGCATGATCGGGGTCGAGCCCGACGTCCACGTGGTGACCGAGAGCTTCCTCCCGGTCCCGTTCCTGGTCGCCGGGACCCCGCGCGTCGCGCTGCTGCAGCGCCAGCTCGCCACCCGGCTGGCGAGCACCGCCGGCGTACGCATCCTCGACTGCCCCTGGGACGTGGTCCCGCTGAAAGAGGCGTTCTGGTGGCATTCCGCCCATCGCGCGGATCCGGCGCACGGCTGGCTGCGCGGGATGATGACGCGCGCGGCCGCGCGACTGGAGCAGTCGGACTGACGCCGGACTGACGCCGGACTATCGACGGGACTGATACCCGGCAGAAGCAAGTTTGGCTTCCGCAATACCTCCTGGATCTCCCACGATGCTGTGACTGCTGTCACACCGTCTCGGCCCGATCCATGGAGACCCCATGCCCGACACCCTCACGCCCGTCCGGCGAGCCGGACGCCCACAGGGCTTCCTGCTGATGTTCATGAGCTGCCTGCCGATCCTCGGCGCGGTGCTGCTGGCTCCCGTCCTGCCACGCATGCAGGACCACTTCGGGGACAGTGGCGCCGCGACCGCGCTGGTGCCCCTCTCGCTCACCGTCCCCGCTCTGATGATCGCGCTGCTGGCGCCGTTCGCGGGCCGCATCGTGGACAGGTTCGGGCGCAAGCGGTTGCTGCTGACAGGCCTGGCGGTCTACGCCGTGTTCGGCACCGCGCCGCTGTGGCTGGACGGTCTCGGCGCGATCGTGCTCAGCCGTGCCGGGGTCGGCGTCGCCGAGGCGGCGATCATGACCTGTTGCACCACGCTGATCTCCGACTACTTCTCCGGCACCGAGCGCGACCGCTGGCTCGGCATGCAGACCGTGTTCGCATCCCTGTCGGCGACGTTGTTCTTCGCCCTCGGCGGGGCGCTGGGCGCCCAGGACTGGCGCAACCCGTTCTGGCTCTACGCCTCCAGCCTGCTCTTCCTCGTCCTCGCCGCGGCGCTCATCTGGCAGCCCGCCGGCGAGACCGCCCGGTCCGGGGAGCGCACTCCCCTCCCTCCGTTGCCCACCCGCGCCCTCGCGCTGCCGTGCGCGGTCACGTTCGTCGGCGGCATCGTCTTCTACACCCCGATCGTGGAGCTGCCCTATGTGCTCGACGCGGCCGGGATCACCGCCGTCCCCACCATCGGCGCGTTCACCGCACTCGCCTCGCTGGCCACGGCCGGTGGTGCGTACGCCTTCGGCCGGGTCTCCCGCCGCGGCACCGCCACGCTGCTGCCCATCGCCTTCGGGCTGGCCGGGACCGGTCTGGTCGTGCTCGGCGCCACGTCGCTGGTGCCGGTCATCGTGCTCGGCGCGGTCATCGCTTCGGCCGGCACGGGCCTGATGCTGCCCACCCTGCTCGTCTGGGCACAGTCCGGCCTCACCTTCGAGCAGCGCGGCCGTGGCACCGGGCTGTGGACCGCCGCACTCTTTCTCGGCGAGTTCGTCTGCCCCCTCCTCGTCGTCGCCTTCACCGGTGCACTCGGCGGCCTCGGCGCCGCGGTCGCCCTCGTCGGCGCCATCGCCGTCGTCCTCGCCCTCCTCACCCGCCGCGTCCTCACCCGCGACGTAGCCGTCACCGCCTGATCAGGGAGCCGTTCCAGATGTGTCATGTCCTCCACGAGGCCGTCGCCTCGATCCCCTCGACCGACAGACGCCGGCTGCTGTCGATGATCGGCCTCGGAGCCGTCGGCGCGGTGACCGCGACAGCTATGGGTACGCCGGCAGCGTCCGCGACGTCCGCGACGAAGCGCCGCCCTACGGCACGGACCCGCGTGGTGCTGCTCGGCACCTCAGGTGGTCCGGCCGTGCTCGACGGCGGCCGGCACGGGGTCTCGACCGCGATCGCGTTCGAGGACCAGGTCTACGTCGTCGACCTCGGGGTCGGCGCCTTCGGCCGGCTGCAGCAGAGCGGCCTCGCCCCGGACACCGGCCTCGGGTCGGCGCTCTCCTGGGTGCGCGGCATCTTCTTCACCCACCTGCACAGCGACCACACCGTCGACTGGCCCACGACGTACGCCATCGGGTCGATGAACATCGTCGAGCGCTCCGGTCGGCCGATCCAGGTCTTCGGTCCGGCTCGGCGCGACACTCTCAGCCGGGTCTTCCCACCCACCCGTCCGGCACCCGCCCTCGTCAACCCGGACGACCCGATGCCCGGGATCTCCTCGATGACCGGTCATCTGCGCAACGCGTTCGCCCAGGACTTCAACGATCGGCTGCGGGACAGCAACTTCCCCGACCCGGACACCCTCTTCGAGGTCCACGACATCGACCACTCGGCGCTGTGGACGATCGACCCCGAGGGCGTCCCGCCGCGGCTCGAGGCCCCGATCGAGGTCTGGCAGGACGGCGAGGTCACCGTGACGGCGACGCTCGTCGATCACCACCCCACTGCGCCGGCGTACGGCTATCGCTTCGACACCCCGGACGGGTCGGTCGTCGTCTCCGGAGACACCTGCGTGAGCCAGAACCTCATCGATCTGGCGCGCGGCGCGGACGTCCTCGTCCACGAGGTGATCGACCCCGAGTTCGTCGAACGGCTCACCGCGGCCCTACCGCCCGAGACCGCCGAAGCGCTCCGCAAGCATCTGCTGGAGTCGCACACCACCATCGAGCAGGTCGGCCGTGACGTCGCCGAACCGGCCGGCGTCGGCACCCTCGCCCTGTCCCATCTCGTCCCCGGCAACAACCCCTCCGCACGCTGGCGCAAGGCCCAGCGGGGCTTCTCCGGCGACCTGGTGATCGGTGAGGACCTGACGGTGGTCCCGGTCGGTCGCGCTCGCTGGAACAACTGACCCTCGCCCCGATCCGCCGGACCTGAGAGAAGGAACACTCCATGCCCTCATCAGCCCATCGCCCACTGGCGATCTCGACCGACCGTCGCCGGTTCCTCACCATGGCCGGAGCAGGGACTGCCGCCGCTGCCGTGCGGCCTGTCCTTGGTGCCGTCCCCGCCGAGGCCACGCCTGCTTCTTCGTCGGCGCGACGCAGCGTCGAGGTGTCGTCGGGGTGGGCTTTCCATCTCGGGAAGAGCGCCGACGAAGCAGCGTGGGACGAAGTGGACCTGCCCCACACCTGGAACGCGTTCGACGCCCAGGACGGCGGTGGTGACTACTACCGCGGCACCGGCTGGTACCGCCGCCGTGTGCAGGTGCCGGCTCAGCTGCGCGGGCGGGAGCTGTTCCTCGAGTTCGGCGGGGCAGGCCAGGTGACCGAGGTGTATGTCAACGGTGCTCTGGCCGGTGCACACGCCGGCGCGTTCGGGCGGTTCCGGGTCGAGGTCACCGAAGCCCTTGGAAGCGGGGGAACGGTCGCCGTGAAGGTGGACAACACCTCACGCCCTGACGTGGCGCCGCTCGCCGGAGACTTCAACGTCTACGGAGGCCTCTACCGCGGCGTACGCCTCATCGGGACCGCCCGCTCCCACCTCGACCTGCTCGACTCGGGGGGATCCGGGGTGATCATCCGGCAGCGCTCGCTCACCGACGCGCTGGCCGTCGTCGAGGTGACCTCGCGGGTCGTGAACCCAGCAGGCACCGAGGTGGTCACCCGGGTGATCGACCGACGCGGACGGACAGTCGCGACGTGCACCTCCCCCGCAGCCGAGACGGTCCGTCAGGTCGTGGACATCTCCCGCCCGCACCGATGGGATGGGCCGACCGACCCTTATCTGTACACCCTCGAGGTGTCCGTGGTGCGTGAGGGAAGGGTGCTCGACGCCGTGGCGGAGCCGTTGGGGCTGCGTACGATCGACATCGACGCCAACCTCGGTCTGCTCCTCAACGGGCGTCCCCACCGGATCCACGGCGTCAACCGCCACCAGGACCGGGCCGACCAAGGCTGGGCGATCTCGCGGGAGCAGACCGTCGAGGACTTCGCGCTGATGCGGGAGATGGGCGTCACCGCCGTCCGCCTCGCCCACTATCCCCAGGACGACTTCGTCTACGCCATCGCCGACCGGCACGGGATCCTGCTCTACTCCGAGGTGCCCTATGTCGGCGGCGTGCCCAGCCCGCCCGGTTCCAATGACAGCCCGGAGCTCACCGCCAACCTGGTCGCCCAGGCGCGCGAGATGGTTCGCGGTCTCGGCAACCACCCCTCCGTCGCATGGTGGGGCATCGGCAACGAGCTCGGCGACACCACCCACGTCAATGCGAACCTCGCCGCGATCGAGGAGACGATCAAGGCCGAGGACCCGACCCGGCACACCTCCTACGCCCACCTCAGCGGCTTCTACCCCAACGAGTCCGGCGTGCTCGACCATGCCGACCTGTCGGGCTACAACCGTTACGACGGCTGGTACGCCGGCACCCCCGCCGACTTCGGCCGCTGGGCCGACGCGCTGCACGCCGGCGACCGGGCGCGCCGCCTCGGCATCACCGAGTACGGCGCCGGCGCGAGCGTCCTGCAGCACCAGGAGTGGCCCGGTGTCGCGGGTGGTCTCGACACCAGCGCCCCACACCCCGAGGAGTATCAGGCCTACCACCACTCCCAGCTCTGGCCGCAGATTGCGGCGCGGGCCCTATCTGTGGGGGTCGTTCGTCTGGGCCATGTTCGACTTCGCCAGCGACGCCCGACACGAGGGTGACGCCCACGGCCTCAACGACAAGGGCCTGGTGACGTACGACCGCAGCACCTGCAAGGCGGCCTTCTACTACTTCCGTTCGGCATGGACCCGCACCCCTACATTGCGGCTGGTCGAGCGCGGGTGGACAGAGAGGACCGAGGCGGCGACGACGGTGCACGTCTTCTCCAACGCCGACGAGGTGACCCTGCGTCTGAACGGCAGGGTCGTGGGGACGGTGGCGGTGAAGAACCACACCGCCGCGTTCCCGTTGACCCTGCGTACCGGCATCAATCGGGTCATCGCCACCGCTTTCTCGAACGGCCGGCGCGTCACCGACGAGGCGAACTGGACACTGTGACGGATGCGCAGCTGTGGCGAGGTCATCTTCTGATCCGGGAGGGTTATGAACCGGCATCCCCCGGGGTACCGGGTCCGTCATTCACTGCAGAGGGAGCGGGTCATGACAACTGCCGTCACATCTGTCGCCGTCGCCGCGGGCCGAACCGTCCGTCCTGAGCCCCGCATCGTCAGGTGATGTCCGGTTCCACCGTGGCCACGCGCCGTGGAGCACAGGCGGCGGCACCTGTAGCGGGGCGTGCGGCTCGGCTCCGCGCGCACGTCCGCCGGCTTCCGTGGGGTCAGGCCCTGACGGCGGCAGTAGCAGGAGCCATCGCCTTCGGGGTCGGTGCGGTCTTCCCCGGGCCGGCGGGCGAGTTCCCCTACTACGCGCCCTTGGGGGCCGTGGTGGCGATGTCCTCGACCGTGCTGGGCTCGGTTCGCAAGTCCGTCCAGAGCATCCTCAGCATCTGGCTGGGCTCGGCCATCGCACTGGCTATCGGGGCGGTCCTCTCGCCGGGGCCCGTGACGGTGGCCCTGGTGATCGGGCTGGGGACGATCGTCGGGAGCTGGGACCGGCTCGACGACACCGGCCATTGGGTCCCGACGGCGGCCCTGTTCGTGCTGATCATCGGAACCGGCGATCCCGTGGCGTTCGTGAGCGCCTTCGGCGGCCTCACCCTGATCGGGACGGCGATCGGGGTCGCGATGACGATGCTGTTCCCACAGCTGCCTCTCGCGCCCGCGGAGCGGGCGATGGGCGATGTCCGTAGCGAGGTGCTCGTCCAGCTCCGGCGACTGGCACATGCCCTGCAACGGGACCGGCCACCGACAGAGGATCAGTGGAGCGAGTTCCTGACCCAGCTGGTGCCGACCCTGCAGACCATGCGCGCCGCGAGGCAGCTCGTCCTCGATGCGTCCCGCGCCAACGTGCGGCGGGAGCACCACCGAGACCGTCTGGAAAGACAGCTCGAGCAGGCAGCGAGCCTCGAGCGGGTGTGCCTTCTGGTCGAGGAGCTCACCCAGCTCCTGGAAGAGGAGGAGCGGGCGGAGAACGATCAGCTCGGTCTGGGTGCGGAGCTGCGCCCTCCGACGGCGCGAGCACTGCTCGCTCTCGCAAATCTGGTGGAGTCGGGAGACGGGCGCACCGCCGACCCCGAGGCCAAGACGGAGGCACAAGATGCCCTGGCCGAGCTCGTCGACCAGATCCATGACGTACGTGGGGGCGGATCCTCGGATGAGGACCTCTTCACCGCCGGCAGCATCGTCACCACCATCCGCCGGTGCCTGGAGACTCCACGCCCGGTCCACCGATGAGGCGACCTGGGCACCACGAGGGTTGCGGGGCGTGGCATTCTGAGCCGCATGCCACTGACCCTGCCCCGCCTCGCCTTCGCTCTCATCGCCCTTCTGGCCGCGCTTCTCGTGATGACCTCGTGCGGTGACGAGGACCCGGCCAAGGGACGGACACCGCAGCAGGTGCTCGCCGCGGCGCAGAAGAACCTCGACGAGACGAGCGGGATCAACTTCTCGATCGCCTCCGACGACCTGCCCGAGGGCATCACGACGCTGAAGGCGGCGACTGGGACGCTGACCCGCGAGCCCGCGTTCGAGGGCACGCTCACGGTGCCGGTGATGGGCGCCGAGGCGCAGGTCGAGGTGGTATCGGTCGACGGCGTCGTCTACGCGAAGCTGCCGTTCACGACCACCTTCCAGGTGCTCGACCCGGCCGACTACGGCGTTCCCGACCCGGCCGCGCTGATCGCGCCGACGACCGGCATCTCCTCGCTGCTCGCCGCGACCGAGGACGTGAAGGTCGGCAAGTCGGTGCGGGGCGGCGCCGACAACGACGAGATCTACTCGACCTACACCGGCACGCTCCCGGACACCGCGGTCCAGAAGATCCTCGCCGGTGCGACCGGCGACTTCGACGTCACCTACATCATCAACGACTCCGACGAGCTCACCGAGGCCACCATCAAGGGCAACTTCAGCGGTGAGGGCGAGGCGGCGTATTCCTACACGATCGACGTGACCGAGTACGGCGTCGAGAAGGAGATCACCAAGCCGTGAGGGCGGTCCTGTGGCTGGCGGCCGTCGCGGTGGCGTTCGCCGCCGCGGACACCTATGTCGTCGTGCTGGCGCTGCCGGACATGATGGCGGGCGTCGGGCTCTCGATCGAGGAGCTGCAGCGGGCCGCGCCGTTGATCTCCGGGTTCCTGCTGGGCTATGTGGCGGTGCTGCCGCTGATCGGACGCCTCGCCGACCTCCTCGGGCACCTGCCCGTCCTCGTCGGCGGGCTGGTCGTCTTCGCGTTCGGCTCGTTCCTGACGGCGCTGTCGTGGGACCTGGCCGCGATGGTGGTCGGCCGGTTCTTCCAGGGGCTTGGCGGTGGCGCGCTGGTGCCGGCGACCCTCGCGCTGGTCGCGGCGCTCTACCCCGCTGAGCGCCGTGGGGTTCCGCTCGGGCTGGTCTCGGCGGTCCAGGAGCTCGGCTCGGTGCTCGGGCCGCTCGTCGGTGCGGCCGTGCTCGCCGTCGCGGACTGGCGCGCGATCTTCGTGCTCAACCTCGTGGTCGGCCTCGTGCTGGCGGTGGCGATCCGGGGGCTGGGCCGCTCCGACGCTGCGCGGGGCCGCCCACGACGACCTGACGTGATCGCGCTGCTGCTGTTGCTGGTCGCCGGCGCGGCGTTCGTGCTGCTGGCGATCGAGCCGACAGCCCTGGTCCAGGACCTGACCTGGGGCGCGCTCTACGTGCCCGCGGCCGGGGCGACCCGCTGGCTGACCCCGCTGGGCCTGGTCACGATCATCGCCACCGTCGGGTTCTTGGTGAAGTGCGGCCTGCGGCCGGGCGTACGCCGCGTGCTCGGCCGGATCGTCGCCGAGGTCGACCTCCTCGGGGCGCTGCTGCTCTCGTTCGCCCTGGCCGGGGTGATCCTGGCCTTCGCGACCGCCGACCCCGAGGTGGCGGTCTTCTCCGAGCAGGGCACCTGGTACCTGGTCGCCGGCGGGCTGGCGCTGCTCGGCTTCGTCTTCCACCTGCGCCGGGCGCAGGACCCGATCGTGCCCCGCGGCGCGTTCGCCCGGACGCCGGCGTGGGGATCGGTGCTGATCTCGTTCTTCGTCGGCGCCGCACTCGTGGCGGCGCTGATCGACGTGCCGCTCTTCGCCCGCACCACGATCTACGGCGACAGCCAGCTGAAGGCGGCCCTGGTGCTGCTGGAGTTCCTGATCGCGCTGCCGGTCGGTGCCGTCGCGGGTGGCTTCCTCACCCGGCGACTGCCGGCGGGGGTGATCGCGGGTGGCGGGATGCTGCTGGCCGCGGTGGCGTTCGTGCTCATGGCCCGTTGGGACGCCGACGCGCTGCGCTCGCTGTCGGCGACCGTCGTGCTCGTCGCGGGCGGCCTCGGCTTCGGCCTCGCCCTGGCACCGGTCAACGCGGCGATACTGGCCACGACCGAGCAGTCGATGCACGGCCTGACCACCTCCTTCACCGTCGTGGCCCGCATGGTCGGCATGCTGGTCGGCATCTCGGCGCTGACCACGATCGGCCTGCGCAGCTACTACGCCGCCCAGGCAGACCTGCCGTCGCTGTCGTCGGTGTGCACCGGAGGCGGCATGTGCGAGGACTATCAGGACCTGCTCATCGGCGCCGCCATCGCCCAGGAGCACACCGTCTTCGCCGGCGCGGCGGTCTGCGCCGGGATCGCCGCGCTGCTCTCGGTGCTGCTGCTGCGGGGCGCGCCGACACGTGCACTGTCGCCGAGCGCGACCGTCACCGCGTTGTAGGAGTCACGTCTCCACGTACTCCGGGCGGGTGGATCCCATCCGCTCGTGGGTCCTGTTCCGCCGGCCGGCGGACCGCTCGACGACGCCGAGCGCCGCCCCGAGGCCGAAGGCCGGCATGTTGCCGTAGAGCGTCTCGACCTGGTCGGCGGGGACCCGGTAGGTCTCGTGCCAGATCCCGATGTCGCCGGTCGAGGCCGCGCGCCGGTTGAAGGCGGCCCAGGCGGGAGCATGCGAGAGCGCCGGGTCCTTGGCGAACCGGCCGAGCTCCTCGACGCTGCGCCAGTACTGCACCGTCAGCAGCGACCGACCCGACCAGTAGCTGCGTGCCGAGAGCAGGCCGAGGTCGCGGTTCTTGGCGAGCTCGGCGAGCATCCGCGGCATCGCGACGAACACCGGGAACCAGCTGCGCACCTTGCGCCACCGATGGATGTGCATCCCGATCAGGAACACGACGACCTCGTCCGTTCCGACATCGGCGACGCTGTGCCCGGGCGTGACGCCGTCCGGAACGTGCTCAGGAGCCTCCCGATAGGCCCGGGCGATCTTCGACATTCCCGTCCCCCTTGACTGGATAGCGATAGTATCTAGTCTAAGATAGTGCTCCTATCCAGCAGCGCTGTCAACAAGTTCCCGGAGGAACGATGCGGATCTCCGAGCTGGCCGACTCGACCGGCGTGAGCGTGGCGACCATCAAGTACTACGTCCGCGAGGGCCTCCTCTCCCCCGGCAGAAAGCTCTCCGAGCGCCTGGCCGACTACGACGACCAGCACGTACGCCGCCTGCGCCTGCTCCGCGTGCTCCGCGATGTCGGCGCCGTCCCGGTCGGAGCGCTCAAGGCACTCGTCGACGCGACCCAGGACCGGAGCGCCACGGTGCACGACATGTTCGGCGAGGCCTGCGACGCGCTCCGCACCGAGACGACCATCCCCGGGGTCCGCGACGACCACACGCGACACCTCGCCGACCAGATCGTCGACCAGGCGGGGTGGACGAAGGTGCGGCCGGACGCCCCCGAGCGCGACCACCTGGCCGGCATCATCAAGGTCATCCTCGACAGCGGACTCCCCACCGACCCCGAGGGCGCGGCCACCTACCTCCCCCTCGTCGACGCGATCGCCGCCTACGAGCTCGACCAGATCGACGACACCCAGGACCGCGAGGCGATGATGGAGCAGATGGTCCTGGGGCAGGTCGTGCTCGGGGAGTTCCTGCTCTGCCTGCGCCGCCTGGCCCACGAGCACCACAGCGCTCTGCGATTCGCCGAGCGCAGCTGATCGAGTCGGCCGGGGCGTACGCGCTCAGGAGCCGCTGGTGACCCGGTCGCTCACACCCGTCACGCCGAACGCGTGGGCGCAGTGGGCGCAGCAGAACATGTGCTCCTCGTTCTGCACCCCGTGCCCGAGGATGCGGCTACCGCAGTTGACGCACACGGGCGCGATCACCGACACGGCGCACTCGATCGAGTCGAAGACATGATGCTCCCCCGAGGCCGTCGTCACCTCGAAGCTCTCGTCGTAGTCGTTGCCGCATGTGACGCACTTACCCATGGTCGTTCCTTTCGTCTTCGCTTCACGCTGGACGCCACCCGGCCCGGGGCCCCTGAGGGGCACCGGGCCGCATGGTGTCTATGTGAAGATGCTGACGCCACCAGGGCCGACCAACAGGCCGACGATGATGAGGACTGCTCCCCAAAGAATCTGGCCACGGACCAGCGCCAAGATGCCGCCGATAACCAGGACTGCCGCGATCAGCCAGAGAATTAGTGCCATGTGGATCTCACCTCGTGTGTAGTTGTTGTGGGGGATGCTCAGACCTTGTCGTCCGAGCGGCTACGGAGCAGGGGCTTCGCTTCTCGGCACCCTGCACGGAGTTGGCCTGCGGATCACTCCTCATGATTTCTCTTGTTCGTACACTCCTCCCGGTACCCAGTTCGCGCGGCTGTAAACCCTCCTTACGGCAAACCTTCAGGAGAGCGCGAACCTCTCCCACGAGCGGTGGGCGGCGAGCAGGTCGGGAAGCTCGGCTGCTGCCACCGAGGCGGACTCCTCGGCCTTGACCCCCGGCGCGGGGACCGTGATCCCCGCCGTCGCGACGGCCTCGACCCCGTCGCCCCAGGCCAGCAGCGCCTTGCCGTGACGGAAGATCTCCTCGATCAGCAGCAGCACGTGCACGTCCGAGGCGACGGCTGCGGTGCCGTCAGCGACCACGAGCGCGTCGAACTCGACGGAACGAGCGGTCGAGAACGTACGCTGCACGGCCAGCTCGCCGCCGAGCGGTGCGGCCGTCGGCGCGATGAGCAGCGGCGTCATCTTCGAGCCGACGAGCGCCGAACGCAGCCCGTCGACCTCGTCGGCCGCGGTGTCGGGGCCGACGACGATCCCGACGACCCGGCCGTCCGCCGGGAAAGGCCCGGATCACCTCGGGCCGGTGGCGACCCACCGGAGCACGTCGTCCCACTCGTCGAGGAACCGCTCCAGGCCGTAGCGCTTTCTCGCGTACCGACGCCCGATCAGCCCGGCCTCCTCGGCGACGTCGGGGTCCTTCATCAGGTGGCGTACGGCCGGGACGATCTCGTCGCGGCGGGTGGTGACGAAGCCGGCCTCGTGCGGCACCGCGAGCGGGGTCTCGGTCATGGCCAGGGCGACGACAGGCATGCCCAGATGCATCGCTTCCAACAGGGAGAGACCCAGCGAGGTCCAGCGGTTGAGGTGGACGTAGACGCGTCGTCGCGGAAGGTGGTCGTGCAGATCCTGCTGCGACAAGTCCTCGTATGTCCGAAGACCCTCGCAGGCGGGCAGGCGCTCGACGCGCATGCCGAAGACATCGGCGCCGACGCCCTCGGCCAGCGCCGGGATCAGGTCGGCGCCGACCGAACGGCCGCGGCGTACCGGATCGTTGACGACCACTCCGGCGCGCTCGATGTCGCCGGTGTAGCGGCGGCCCGGGTCGACGATGCCGTGCTCGATCACGGTGGTCGGGGTGCCGGTGCAGTCCCAGACGAGATCGTTGAAGCCGGTCACGTGCACGATCGGGATACCTCCGCCCGCCATCGGATGACGGGTGTCAGGGACCCCACCGGCGGGAGTGTTGTGCTCCAGGTAGACGGCGGGTACGTCGCGCCCCGGACGGCGTCCGCCGAGCCACTTCTCCGCCAGCTCGACCTCGTGCGGACGCTGCAGGACGACGACGTCGACCTCCTCGTCGGCGAGCGCCTCGATGCCCACCTGGCGGGCCGCCGCCGGCCACTCGCAGGCGCGAGAGCGACCCTTTCCGTCGGGGCCGCGGTCGGGGCTGGTGGGCAGGAGATAGTCATGGCGACCGTGCACGAACGCCGTCGTCCAGGCCCCGCGCACGTGCCAGATCAGGATTCTCATTCCCTCTCGGTGCCCCGGAGCGCCTTCGGTGATGCTGCGAGGGGACAAGTCTTCACCCGCTCACCCGAAAGGGTGGTTGCGCCGACGTCGTCGCGCACCCACGGGGGTGAAGTTGGCACCGGAGCCGTTGGGAGTGGGTCGATTCGGGCACTACCTACACATGACGACGACAACTTTCGAGACAGACCTTCCCCGAGCCGAGCGACAGCGTCTGACCTCAGAGCTGTTGGCGGAGGCACACACAGCTGAAGGCGAGGAGCGGGACCGAATCCTCGAGGAGGTGATCCTGCTCAACGCCGCGGTCGCCCGCTCGATCGCGCACCGCTACACCGGCCGAGGCATCCCCCGTGCCGATCTCGAGCAGGTGGCGTACATCGCCTTGGTCCGTGCCGCGAAGAGCTTCCATCCTGATCGCGCCGACGACTTCCTCACCTATGCCGTGCCGACGATCCGCGGTGAGGTGAAGCGCTGGTTCCGTGACCACGGCTGGACGGTGCGGCCGCCGCGCCCCATCCAGGAGCTGCAGGGAACACTGCTGCGGATCGGGTCGGAGCGGGGCACCCTATCCACCTCCGAGCTGGCCGAGATCGCCCACGTCCCGGAGCAGAAGGTGCGCGAGGCGCTCGACGCCCGAGGCTGCTTCACCCCGTCCTCCCTGGATGCGCCGCTGCGCCCCGGCCAGGACCAGTCCTCGGCCGACGCGACCATCGGCGACATGCTGCCTGGCACCGACGGCGGGATGGCCGACTGCGAGACCCGACTGTCGCTGGAACAGGCGATCAGTTCCCTGTCCCCGCGCGATCAGGTCGTGGTGAGGCTGCGCTTCGTCGAGGACCGTAACCAGGTTGAGATCGGCGAGGCCATCGGCGTCACCCAGACCCAGGTCTCCCGGATCCTGACCCGGGTCATCGACGAGCTGCGTGGTCAGCTCGACGACCTAGGAATCGCCGCATGACCTGCACCCACAACGGGTACGGACGAAGAGAGCCGACCCCGACACAAGGAGATCTGGCATGACGTACTCAACGATCACCGGCGAACGCACCGACACCGCCCAGCGCTCGCTGTGGAACGGCACGACGCCCAAGACCAAGTGGCAGGAGTCGTCCTGGGGCAAGCGGATCGCGGCCGTCGCCGCGTTCGCGGCGCCGATCGTGATGGCCGTCGCCACCACCGTCATCCGCAAGAAGGGCACCGACGCCGTGCTGCGACGGATCAAGGGAGGCAAGAAGAAGTGAGGACCAAACGGAACCTCTTCACCTTTGCGCTGGGCGGAGTGGCCGGCTACCTCGTCGGCCGCTACCCCCACGAGACCATCGAGAAGGTACGCAGCGGAGCGGGCACGACCGTCGGCCTGGCCCGTGAGCGGATCGGCATGATCTCCGAGGCCGTCCCGTTCGCGCGGGCCGGCGACCACCGCGCCGTCACCACACAGCCCCCGGAGACGGGCGACGACGTCATCGACCGCACCTCGACCGCGTACGTCTCTCGTCCGCACCCCTGAATCCGCGGATGGATCCGCAGACGGAATGGCCGCCGACCCTGTCCTGACG
>NZ_JBHVGB010000108.1:0-19713 GCF_042801335.1 Nocardioides sp. NPDC057577
ATCCGACCCCTCTCGCTCGCTTCGCTTCGCGAGACGCGGGGTCAGATGCGCCGACTCGGCTACATTTTCAGAGGCTTTAGCCGAACCGGCCGGAGATGTACGCCTCGGTGTCGGCGTTGTCCGGCTTGGTGAACATCTGCTTGGTGGGGTTGAACTCCACCAGGTGACCCGGCTGGCCGGCGGCCTTCAGGTTGAAGAAGCCGGTGTCGTCGGAGACACGGGCCGCCTGCTGCATGTTGTGGGTGACGATCACGATCGTGTAGTCGGACTTCAGCTCGTGGATCAGGTCCTCGATCGCGGCGGTCGAGATCGGGTCGAGGGCCGAGCACGGCTCGTCCATCAGCAGCACCTCCGGCTGGACCGCGATCGCACGGGCGATGCAGAGCCGCTGCTGCTGACCACCCGAGAGGCCCATCCCGGGCTTGCCGAGACGGTCCTTGACCTCGTTCCACAGGTTGGCGCCGCGCAGTGCGCCCTCCACGATCGAGTCCGCCTCGGACTTCCTGATCCGCTTGGAGTTGAGCTTGTTGCCGGCGAGCACGTTGTCGTAGATCGACATCGTCGGGAACGGGTTGGGCCGCTGGAAGACCATGCCGACCTTGCGGCGTACGGCCACCGGGTCGACGTTCGGCCCGTAGATGTCCTGGCCGGCGATCTGGATCTTCCCCTCGACGTAGGCACCGGGGATGACCTCGTGCATCCGGTTGAGGGTGCGCAGGAAGGTCGACTTGCCGCAGCCGGAGGGCCCGATGAAGGCGGTCACCGACTTCGGCTTGATGGACATGGAGACGTCCTCGACGGCCTTGAAGTCGCCGTAGAAGATGCTGGCGTCCTTGACTTGGATGGACATGTGTTTCTCCTAGCGCCCGGTCTTGGGGGCAAAGATCGTGCCGACGATACGGGCGATGAGGTTGAGGACCATGACGAGGATGAAGAGCACCAGTGCTCCACCCCAGGCGTACGAGACGCCCTTCTCCGTGGCCTCGGACAGCTGGGTGTAGATGAAGACCGGCACGGTCATCATCGGGCTGTCATCGAAGGCGCTGGTGTTCAGGTTGGGGTTGAACCCCGAGGCAACCAGCAGCGGCGCGGTCTCGCCGATCACGCGTGAGATCGCGAGCACGACACCGGTGACGATGCCGCCGATGGCGGTCGGGAGCACCATCTTGGTGATGGTGCGCCACTTCGGCACCCCGAGGGCGTACGCCGCCTCCCGCAGGTCGTCGGGGACCAGCTTGAGCATCTCCTCGGTGGAGCGGACCACGGTCGGGATCATCAGCAGCGAGAGCGCGACACCGCCGCCGAAGCCGAAACGCGTGCCCGGCCCGACGATCAGGGTGAAGAGCGCGAACGCGAACAGACCCGCGACGATCGACGGGATGCCGGTCATGACGTCGACCAGGAAGGTGATCGCCTTGGCGAGGCGGTTCCCCTTGCCGTACTCGATCAGGTAGATCGCGGTCATGATGCCGATCGGGATCGAGATCACCGCGGCGATGCCGGTGACGATCAGGGTGCCGATCAGCGCGTGGTAGAGACCGCCCTGCTCGTCGCCGGTGACCGAGCGCATCGAGAAGGTGAGGAACTCCGGGCTGATGACCGATGCGCCGCGGGCGACGACCATGTAGACCAGCCAGATCAGCGGGATGACCGCGACCCCGAAGGCCGTCCACACGAGACCGGTGACGAGCTTGTCGGTCGCCGAGCGCCGGTTCTCCACGAGCAGCGCCCACAGCGGGTAGCCGATCAGGAACCCGAGCACGGCGATGACGGCGGCTCCGACGATGCTCACACCGAGCACCAGGGCCAGTCCGCCGAGGGCGACAGCGGCGACGCCGACCAGCCACTGGGCACCACGCGGAAGCGTGGCGTGGGACAACTGGGCCTCTTCCTCGGCCAGGTCGTTCACGGAAGGGTCGATATTGCTCACTTGGCCCTCCCTCGGGCGACGATCCAGCGGGCGAGTGCGTTGACCAGGAAGGTGAAGGCGAACAGCACCAGGCCGGTCGCGATCAGCACCGACAGCCGGTCGGGCGTGCTCTCTTTGTAGCCCTGGGCGATGTACGCCGCGATGGTCTGCGGGTTCTGGGTGCCGATGATGAACAGCGAGATGATGACCTTCGGCGAGGCGATCATCGCGATCGCCATCGTCTCACCGAGAGCACGACCGAGGCCGAGCATGACCGCGGAGACCATGCCCGAGCGGGCGTAGGGGAAGACCGCGTAGCGGACCATCTCCCAGCGGGTGGCACCGAGCGCCAGCGCGGCCTCTTCGTGCAGACGGGGGGTCTGAGCGAAGACCTCGCGGCAGATCGAGGTGATGATCGGCAGGATCATCACCGCCAGCACGATCGCGGCGGTGAACAACGTACGGCCGTTGCCGGAGGGCTGGCCGTCGAAGAACGGCAGCCAACCGAGGTTCTCGGCGAGCCAGGCGTGGGCCGGCACCAGGTAGGGGCCGAGCGCGACCGCACCCCACAAGCCGAAGACGACCGACGGCACCGCGGCGAGCAGGTCGATGATGTACGCCACCGGGGCCGCGATCCGCCGCGGCGCGTAGTGGCTGATGAACAGGGCGATCGCCACGGAGAAGGGCACCGCGATGATCAGGGCCAGGACGGCGGCGTACATGGTGGCGAACAGCAGCGGCACCACCAGGCCCAGGAACGAGCCCTGGCCGCTGTAGTGCTGCGGGTCCACATTGAAGCCCGGGATGCCCTCGATCCCCAGGAAGATGAACACGGCTGCCAGCGCCACCAGGATCAGGGAGGCAGCGGCGACGGCGAGGCCCCGGAAGACGACATCACCCGCCGAGCCGCGGCCGGACAGCTCCGACTTCTGGCCAGGGTCGGCACCGGCGCCAGGGTCGGCGCCGGGGTCAGCGGCGACAGTCACAAGGCATTCCTCGACTTTCTTGTCTAGGTTCTTAAGACAGCCGTACGGGCGGCGGCCGCAGCCACCGCCCGAACGGCGATCAGGTCAGGCGTACCGGCACTTACTTGATGCCGCCGACCAGGTCGAGCGCCTTGTCGGCGATCTCGCGGTCGAGCGGCGCGGAGCCGGCCTCGTCGGCGGAGACCTGCTGGCCCTCCTCGGAGAGGATGTACTCCAGGTAGCCCTTCACGTTGGCCGCGTCCTCGGCGTTCTCGTAGGTCGGGCAGGCGAGCAGGTAGGAGACCAGCACGACCGGGTAGACGCCGGCCTCGGTGGTGTCGCGGGCGAGGTCGTAGGCCAGGTCGTTGTCGGTCAGACCGGCGGGCTTCGACGCGGCCAGAACCTTGGCGGCGGCCTCGGCGGACGGCGCGACATAGTCCTCGCCGACCTTGACGTTGACAGTGGTCAGGTCGTTCTCGCGAGCGGCGGACTCGTCCAGGAAGCCGATGTAGCCGGCGCCCTGCAGGGCGGTCACGACACCGGAGGTGCCGTCGGCACCCTCGCCGACCTTGATGTCGGCCGGCCACTCACCGTCGGGCTCGAAGGTCCAGCCACCGGCGGCCTCGAGGTACTTGGTGAAGTTCTCCTGCGTGCCCGAGTCGTCGGAGCGGTGAACCGGGGTGATGGCGCTGTCGGGAAGCGTGGCGTCCGGGTTGAGCGCGGCGATCGCCTTGTCGTTCCACTTGGTGATCTTGCCCGCGAAGATGCCGGTCAGGGTCGCACCGTCGAGGTTCAGCTCGTCGACGCCGTCGAGGTTGAACGCCACGGCGATCGGGGAGACGTACGCCGGGACCTGGATCGGGTCGGCGCCGCACTTCTCCTTGGCCTTGGTCAGCTCGCCCTCTTCGTCGTTGAGAGCGGAGTCGGTGCCGGCGAAGAGGTAACCGCCGGAGATGAAGCCTTCGCGACCCGAGCCGGAACCGACCGGCTCGTAGACGACGCTGAGGTCGGGGTTCGCGTCCTGGATGCCGGCGACCCACGACGCCTGGCCCTTCTCCTGCGAGGAGGCGCCTCCACCCTTGATGGTGCCCGAGAGGGTGCCTTCGCCTTCGCTGTCACCCGTCGGCTCGTTGGCAGCGCCGCAGGCGCTGATAGCGAGAGCGAGGGCCGCAGCCGTGATGCCCGGGACGAGTGCCCGGCGCAGCGAGGTGGTGTTCACGCAATTCTCCTGATGATGATGCAGTCGATTCGGAGTTGTCGCGATGACCGTAGGGAGCCGAGGTGGACGGGAAACTCGGTGAAGGTGAACGCAGGCTGAACGAGGAACACAAAGTCGGTGGCAAATCAGTGTCGGTTCCGGGCACAGGAGATGAACAGGCAGGCCTCAAGCCTCTGTTAGACCTGAAATGCCTCAACAGCACGCACTTCACCAGCGCGCACGTGCAGCACCATCAGCTCGCCCTTCGCCAGCTTCGGGTCGCGCATGCCCAGTCCCTCGAAGACCCACGGCAGCACCGGTCGGTGCGTGCAGATCACCGTCGGAACGGCCAGATCACGCAGGGTCTCCGCGGCCAGGGCCGACACGCTACCTCCGTCCGCGTCCTCCTCGCTCAGCTGTCTCACGTGCTCGGACGCGATGCCCGCGAGCCCTGCGTACGGCGCGACGGACTGGGCGCAGCGGACGCTCGGCGAGGTGATCACCCGGCGGATGTCGTAGGCCATCAGCAGGCCGGCGAGGGTGACCGACTGGGCCCGTCCGGTGTCGTCGAGCGGCCGCTCGTCGTCTGACCCCGACCAGGCCGAACGGCCGACGGACGAGGCGTGACGGAGGACCACGAGGGGCGTGGTGGGATCGCGTACGTCCTCGGCCTGCTGCAGCGTCGCCCGATCGTGCGGGTAGGTGAGCCGAGTGTGCGCCATCTCGACCGGGAGCCACTCGACGTCGTCGATCTCGTCGTTGATCAGGTAGCCGTCGACATCGTCGTCGGCGCCGGCGGCGGTGCGGCCGACCCAGTAGTGGACCACCTTCTGCCCCGCCTCGACGGGATAGCGCTGCGGCTGGAGCGGGCGACCGAGGGCGACCCGCAGGCCCGTCTCCTCGCGCACCTCGCGGATCGCGGCCACCGGCACCGTCTCGCCGGGGTCGACCTTTCCCTTGGGGAAGGACCAGTCGTCGTACTTGGGCCTGTGGACCAGTGCCACCTCCGACAGGTTGTCGTGCTCGCGAAGAACCACTACGCCGGCGGCCGGTATCTCGGGCATGCGCCCAGGGTATGTCGAGAAGGCGGCTGATTCGTCTAAGGTTCGTCGCAATGCTCAGCACCCCCCAGCTTCTCGGCCGCCCCAGGGCGTGGGCCGGCCGGTCGTCCCGAGTCGTACGCGCCCACCCGTTGTGGACCGTCGCGGTCGGCGTCGTCGTCGTTGCGCTCGTCGTCTTCCTCGCTCGCGCATGGGCGACCCGCGGCGGCGACCTCGACGAGGCGCTGCGGCTGGCCCCCGCCGAGGCGACGCGGGTCTCCTTCACCGACTGGACGGGCATCCGCAAGAGCGTCGGCGCCGACCTCGATGCCGACTCCACACCGGAGGAGGTCCACGAGATGGTCGACTCCGCCTATACGAAGGACCTCACCTCGACCTCGGTGCTCCCCGACGCCTCCGGCCTGCTGCAGCAGCACTTCGGCTGGTCACCGGCGACCCTCGACTGGGAGCTCTACACCCAGTCGACCGATGGAGCGCTCATGGTCGGACACCTCGAGGACATGGATGCCGACCACCTCGTCGAGCAGCTCACGTCGATGGGTTTCACCGCCCCTGAGGACGACCCGGCGGACGGCGGCGTCTGGGACGGCACGTTGGTCCCGTTCTCCAGCTTCACCGACTCCGGGATCGACTCGACGATCAGCCCGCAGCTCACCTACATCGCCTTTCTGCCCGAGCACGACCTCATCCTGGCCTCGGACGGACGGCGCTACCTGAGCGACCAGGTCGAGAGCCTCGGCGACGGCGACCTGCACGAGCCGATGACCGACGCCGCCGACCGGCTCGGCGACCCTCTCTCGGCCTTCGTCTACGACGGCGACTTCACCTGCAGCGAGATCGGGCTGGCGGGCGCCTCGGCCGCCGACCAGGACCAGGCCGACGGTCTCGTCGACGCCGCCGGCGACATCAACCCGATCGCGGGCTTCGCCATGGCGGCGGAGTCGAACGGGGACGTACGCGTCGCGATGTCGTTCGAGAACGACGACCAGGCGCGTACGAACGCCGACACCCGGGCCAGGCTCGCCGTCGGTCCGGCGCCCGGCCAGGGCGGCACCTTCGACGAGCGGTTCGAGCTCGGGAAGGTCGCGGCCGAGGACGAGGTCGTCACCATGCAGCTGCGGCCGAAGGACGGCACGCCCGTGCTCTCCGACCTCGCGAACGGGCCGCTGCTCTTCGCGACCTGCTGACGTCTTTAGGGGATGATCCCGAGGATGCGGTCGATCTCGTCCTGGGAGAGGTGATCCTCGGACTCGCTGGCGGCGACGATGAGGTTGGTCGTGAGCTCGACCTCGAGGAGGAGCTCGGGATCTTCCAGCGTCACATCGAACTGATCAGCCACGCCCGCCACCTCCTCAACGTCACGCTCGAAAGACTCGTCTTCACATCATCGCCCAGTCTTGGGGTATCTGCGCGCTGATCCACCAAGAACCATCAAAAGTTGTCACATCAAGCGTGACACAGAAGCCTGAGAGGGCTCCAATCAGACCACGAGGCCCCAGCCGAACGGCTGGGGCCTCGTTGCAGATGATCAGCGTCGGCAGGTGCCGAACCCGAGATCTTCTTACTTGTTTCAGAGAGGGCGAACGTTCTCCGCCTGCGGGCCCTTCGGACCCTGCGTGACGTCGAACTCGACCTTCTGGTTCTCGTCCAGCGACTTGTAGCCGTTGGTCTGAATCGCAGAGTAGTGAACGAAGACGTCGTCGCCGCCGTCCTCCTGCGCAATGAAGCCGAAGCCCTTCTCGGCGTTGAACCACTTAACGGTGCCCTGAGCCATCTGCTCGTTACTCCTTAGTCGGGGCGAGAGGCCACCAGGTTCGGTAGCCCCGCATCAGGGGCGGGTGACACGTCGCTCCGACCTGTGTTCCCGGACCGGGGTCCGGGCGGGCACAGAGCAGAAACGCCGTTGGATCACAAACTCCGCAGGCGTCAGACCTTCTGGAACTTGCACCTGTTGCGGGAGTGACACTAGCAACTCACGCGCCTGAGCGAACCCCCCTTGACCGATCGTTTTACGCGCGAAGCGGTGAAGGTTGCGCAACAGAGCCGCGAAACGACCGCCCAGCAGAACGTACGCCCCCGGGTTTCGGGGCGCTTCCGGAGAGCAGAAGACCCCCGCCCGAGGCCGGGCGAGGGTCTGATCTGGTAGGCCGTGTCGGTCTCGAACCGACGACCCATGGATTAAAAGTCCACTGCTCTACCAACTGAGCTAACGGCCCAAGGACAGTCTGCCGCAAGGATCAGTGCGAGGACCAACCGGGCGACGCCCGGCCTCCCCTCCTCCGGATCCCAGCACAGGGGCAAAGCTGCGGCAAGTGTCGGGTGTCCTCTCCTAGACTGCAGACGGCTCTCTCAGGGCCACAGAGAGGAACAGCGAGGGAGTCTCGGGATGGAGAGCATCCAGCAGAAGCTGGCAGAAGGTGTCTGCGGTGAGTAAGCGCGGGCGGATCAAGAACCGTGAACGGCGCGCTGCCCGGGCCGCGAAGAACGAGTGGACAGCCTTGAGGGCAGGAAGAGAAGCCGTCGCTGCGCGCAACGAGCTGACCAGCGCCGTGCGAACCAACCCGTACGTCATCCTCCAGGAGGTCTTCACCCTGCAGGACGGCCTCGAGACGATCAACGAGCAACTTCGGAGGCAGGGACTAAGCCTCAAGGAGGCAAACGAGGTCTCGATGACCTGGATGTCAGGATTGCCCGCCCACGAGATCCCGCAGGCAACTTCGATAACCCGCGACCTGGTCATGGACGCCCTGACATCCCTCGCCGGCCCTGGTGGATCCGAAGTCGCGCGCAACCCATACTTTTCACGCAGCATCGCTGTGTTCCAGCACCTTGCTTCCCAGACTGAGGCCGCGCTACGGGCCTCAGAGTGCTACGTCATCTCGCCGGGTATGCACGCGGTAGCGGTAAGCGCAACTGAGACCCTGACCTCGGCAGACGTCTTCACCTGGTCCGAATCAGACCTTCCAGCACCTCAAGGCATGGTGTACCTACCCCATCCCCAGGTGGTCACCCTCGAGGGCCAAGCACCCAAGGACCTTCGGGCGATCTCGTGGTACGTGGCTGACGTACATATCCCGGACACCGGTCGGCGACGAGCAGTGAACGTCACCAGCTGGAGTGACGCGGACGGCCCGGTCCAGATCGCCGACTTCAACGCCATGCGACGGGTGGCCTCCGCCGCTGGCCACCCATTCCCGAAACTGGTCCGAGACAGCAAGGCTTTCGTGGTGCTCGATAGCGAGGCCACCGAAGCAGAGCGCGAACAAGGCGCCCGCACCGGCACCGCCCTGCGAAGCGCACTAGACACGGCAACGGGATCCGCCGGCGAAGTCGGCGAGTTCGCTGGTGACTCTGTCGCCGACCCGGCCGGTGACTTCGAGAAGCGATACCTGTTCGCGTTCATGCGCCTGGCAGCCCAGGAGATCGCCGTACTTGATACGAAGGGCATCTACGCCCGAGGTGTGGACCAGGCATCCGAGGACGAGCAGATCCAGATCGCGACGCTGCGCTCGTACACGAACTCCCCACCCAGCGAAGAGACCCCTACCAGGGCCTACCGACACCGCTGGATGGTGCGGATGCACAAGGTCCGCCAGTGGTATTCCTCCGAAGGGCGCCACAAGGTGATCTGGCGCGGCCCGTACATCAAAGGTCCCGAGGACGCTCCACTGCTGACCAGCGAACGGGTCAACGCCCTCGTGCGTTAGCAAGCAGTGGAAATCAACACGACCATGGTCCATACCGGCCGCCGCGAAGATCGCCCCGAGGGCAGCCACCCGTCTAACCGGAATCGAGTACTGCCAGGCCCTGATCATCCGTAGTTCGCCAACCCCGCGTCCACCAGAGAGCCCCATAGAAAAGGAACAAAGTCTCCTGCTCTACCAACTGAGCTAACGGCCCGAGGATAGTCGGCCGCACCTGCCAGATCCGGACCAATGCCGACCGATCGACGGCGTCACCGGCCTCACAGACGAGCAGGTCGACGCCCTCCTCGCGACCGTCGCTCAGGAGCCGTCGCTGAGCACGATTCGGGGCGATGTTCCGACGACAACCACACTCTTGCGTGCTCGTGAGAGGGCGACATAGAGGTTTCGCGGATCGCGCGTCTTGTTCAGGTTGGCGATGACGACGTGGTCGTACTCGAGCCCCTTGACTAGGAGTGTGCGAGAGGCGATCCGGTTGTGGCGGGTGCGGCCGGTACGCCGGAGCCGATCTCTGACTCGTGCGAGGTTGTCCAGGGCGGGTTCGGCGTTCGCGGCGGTCATGGCTATGGCTTCGCGAGTGTCGTTCCAGGCTTCCCAGCGGTAGATTCGCAGCGCCTTCGTTTCACGGATCACCTGGGCCGCGGTCTCCAGTTGGGCGTAGGTCGGGTTGAGGCGCATCTCGTCGATGGCCATCAGAATGTGCTCGATGCCGGCCCTGGCGTAGTGAGTGATGCCCTCGTTCTGCTGCAGTTTCCCCGTCACGGGACCATCGATGCCAGACAGGCCGACGACGCACTCCTTGGCGAAGCTGGCGAACCAATGCGCGAGTAGGTAGTTCCCTTCGTCAGGAAGGAGCTCGAGCTGGCCTCGCATGAAGTTGCCGGTGATGTCCTCCATGACGGAGTAGGCGCCGCCAAGCCGACTGGCGTGCGAGGCGACATCGGCCGGCCACTTATCGAGCAGGACGACAGACTCGTCGAAGTCGCGGAAGGAGTGTGCGACCCCGGCGAGCGCCGTCGGGTTGGTGCCCGTGACGAACTTCAAGCCCGGGATCTGGTGGTCGCTAAAGTCGAAGGCTTGGCCGTGGGCCAGGTGGGGCCGGATGTCCAGGAGCCACTGCCCGAGCTCCGCATTGTGGCCGTGCCAGCGGTGCGCCTTGACCTCGAGCTCGAAGGCCGGGAACGCGGGGAGAACGTGTGATTCCCAGGTGGCCATCGGGCCTACGAAAGTGAAGATGGCCTGGAGGCGATCCCCCAAGAGCACAGTCTTCGAGATGGCAGCGGCGAGCGCGACCACGAACTCGTGGAGCACCACGGTGCAGTCCTGATACTCGTCGACGAAGAGATAGTCGAAGCTCGTCTGGAGCACATCGACGATGGCATCGGCCTCGGCCACCCTGGTCGCGCCCTTGAGGTAGCCATCGGACTGTGTCCAGTCGGGAATCGCGCTGACGCTGACGCCGGCGATGACCGAGTAGGAGCCGACCAGCGCGAAGGCCCAGCTGGTGATCGTGTCGACCCGTACGAGAGATGCCGGGACACCGAACTGGCGAAGGCGCTTGCGGATGGCATCGACCCCGGCGTTGGTGTGAGTAAGGATCAGGGACCGGTTTCCTTCGGCTGCTGCCATCGCTGCTGCCGCCGCCAGCAAGTGGGTCTTGCCCGTCCCCGCAGGCATCTCGATCGAGCAGGGCGCCGCCGCTAGGAGACCGACGGCTGTCGTACGCAGGGTGTCATCCATCGGATGGTCCGTCTGTCTCTCCCTCGGCTTCAGCGGGAGCCGCCGTTGGGTAGACGAACGCGCGCACCTTGGTGAGGTGGCCGATAGTGGCCGCGAGCTGAGAGGAGGCGGCGTACTTCATCAGCCACTTGCCAAGCGCGCGCCCGCCCTCGACCTCCTTGAACCACTTTCGGGCGATCGCCGCAGCGGCGACGCGAGCGCGGGCGTCATCAACGGTCATTCCGCCCGCGATCCAGTCCTTCACCTCGAGCGAGGGCACCTTCGGCGCGCCAGAGACACTGTTGAGATCGTCGAGCACGGTCTGTTCGCTGTCGCGGCGGGCCACCCCCTGCTTGATGAATGAGCTCAAGCCATCTGCCTCGAGCTGGGAGCAGATCTGCCTCTCGGTACAGCAGCCCTCGTCCCACCGGATCATGGCGGCGCCGGCAATGAGCGCATCGAGAACCGCCGCGTCGACGGCTCGGTCGTCGTTGTCGAGAAAGCCTGCGACTGCGAAGCCGAGTTCGGCGAGAGACTCGGCCCGCGGCGCCACTTCCGTGCCTCCGCCAGCGTCCTGGATCGCGACGCCCTCCCCGGCGGAGGTCGAGAGTCCCGCCCCGTCACGCTCGGCGTCCCAGGTCTCTAGGCACTCCAAGAGGAGACCATGCTCGGTCTTGCCTTCTGTCACCACCACGCGGCGAGCCAACAACGACGATGGCCGAGCGCGTCGCAGACGGAGCATCACGTCGGAACTGCCGCCCAGCGCGGTCACCGTGACGTCTCCGAGCGTTGACTGCACGGTGGCAAGGCTTTCGATCTTGGCCTGCTCGACGATTACCGGCGAATGTGTGGTCACGATGACTTGGGAGTAGTCCTCGTCGGAGACCAGATAATTGAGCAAGCGCACGGCTCGGTGTGGTTCGAGCCCGGACTCAAGCTCATCGATGACTGCCACTGAGCGGGCGCCGGCCGCGAGCTGCTGCACGGCGAGGCTGGCCAGGCGCCGACTGCCGAGGCCGTAGCTTGTCAGCGGAATGATGTCTTCGTAGAGAGCCAGCGCCGCTCCCATCGTGGAGCGCGAGGTGTCCAGCCCTGGCTTCACGTCGCTAAATCGGCCGCCACCGATCTTGTTCGCCCGTTCCTGTACGCGCGCGGCGAGCTCGCTGAGCGAGGAGTTCTCGTGGTCGGCTAATGCGTCGCGAGCCGCCCGGGATGCACTTGCGAGGGCTTCTCGCTCGCCCCCGTCCTCGGCGGACATTCGGCCGAGCGGCGAGTTTCGGCTCCAGCGCAGCTGCGCATCCGTTCGGTCGTCGACCTTGAAGGTCGAGAAGGCTCGGCGCTGGGAAGCGCTTAGATGCTGCAGGTCGCCGTCAGCCCGGGCGACCGACCACTTCGGCTCAAGGCTGGCGTCGACCGCGAGCTGTACGAGGATCGCCGACTCGTAGCTGTCCTCTGGATCCTGATGGACCTCGCCGTCTTGATCGACGCCGCTGAGCCAAAGGCCGAGCGAGGCCTCCTTCTTCAGGGCCGGCGGAAGGTCGACGAGGAGCGCCTTGATCAGAATCGGCTGATCGATGTTGGCGGAGTAAAAGTCGGTGTCTGCGAACGGGATCATCCAGCGGTCCCCCAGTAGGTAGTGGATCGCCTCCAAGATGGTCGACTTGCCACTATCGCCGGGGCCGACCAAGGCGACCAAGCGTTGGTCGATTGGCAGCTTCCAGTCGAGATTCTTGACCCCGCGAAAGTTGTTGATCCAAAGACGCCGGATGCGCACGCCCCACTCCCGTTTCCTCAATCCTGACCCGGGTCCCTCAGCCCGTGATCCTCAGCGCAGGCTATCTGCGACAGCGCTCGTCCGTTGGCAAATGAGTGATCACACCACCCACGAGTTCGTCCCTAACGTCAACGTGTCCGAGACCGGGGCCGGTCTCCGGGAACCACGCAGTTTTGGCCCGCTGCGGCAGTAGCGCCCATTCCCCCCGCAGACGAGCGCAACCTCCTCGCGGCCCGACAACCTGCACGGACTTCCTGTCCCGGGGGCAAATGACCACGCGGAGCGACCCGGTGCGAAATCCGGCGCTTTTAAGGAGGGAGATAAGCCCCCAGCCACGCGCCGAGGCGGTTCAATGCCGCCAGTCGCCGTGGTGAAGTTTTCCTAGCGCTCGCCGCCGAATTCGCTTCATTCGTGGCGCCTCGCGCCATGTCATCCACACGCGGACGTCGCGCCCAAACTCGAGTCGCTCTGTGCGATGTTGCCAACCTAAGCCAAACACGTTCATGCCTTCCCAGCGCGCCTGACCTACAAACTTGGCACCGTATCCACGGTCAGCCGATAGCACGACACTGATCGGATCCCCGCCCTCTGTCAGTGTTGTCGGGCCAATCGCTACGAAGTCACCAGTCAATCGACGAGAAGCGGAGCGCTCATAGGGGCAGTCAACGTGAAGTTCGAAACCGTAGGCAGGGGCACTCCCCTGGTTGTGAACATGCACCTCGAATCCGAAGAGGTCGTTGGCCACGGTGGCCTGCGCTTTCGCGTCCTGTGGCCCTTGGGATTGTGGGTCCTGTTGGTCACCCTCATCGGACTCGGAAACTTCAAAATCCTCCCAATTCACGACCACCACGGCGCTGTGGCGTGCGGCGACGCCCTCATTCAACCACTGGTCTTCTTGGTGCCTCGCCGCTCCACCGTTTGAACTCTTCACTTTAAACTGCAGGTAGGGACGCGCTCGCCATCGAGCAGCACTCCAAAGGGTCAGGACGGAGACGAACAACGCAACGAGAGCGATCGCCGGGCTCGCGATCTTGACCGCTGACTCCCAATCCGCGTTCACCTTTGGAGCGTAAAGGATCGGATCGGATTGGCGCATCAAAACGTGCCCTGAAGGTACCCCAACGGTGAACACTCGGGAGATAGAGATGGTCGACCTCTGAGCTGTGCGGCCTGTCGCCGTTAGACCTCCCGTCGAGGGCGGCCCCGGACGGAGCCAGTATCCGGCGCGACCATCGCCGCACGCGATAGCCGCGCAGAAGGGATTAAAAGTCACCTGCTCTACCAACTGAGCTAACGGCCCAAGGACAGTCTGCCGCAAGGCTTGGGGGGGACCAACCGGGCGAGATCCCCCATGCAGTCGGTGGAGCGCAGGCAAGCTGCCGGGCATGGTGCTCAACACTGCTGCGAGGCCGTACGTCCCCGGAGGCCATCCCCCGGCCAGAGCCCGACCAGCCAGCAGCGGAGGTTCTCGCGAAGACTGCTTCGCGCACAGCGATCCTCGACGCCCTCGCTATCAGTCCTCAATGAACACACCCCGGTGGCACGAGTCAGGGGGCAGCCACGACTTCGAGCGTCACCGGTGGGGTTGTCCCCGCCGCGGTCGTAACGGTCACCTGGTAGAACCCGACGGGAATCCGCGCCCGGAGCTTCAGTGTCCAGGCCGCCCTGTCCTTGGTCAGCGGAGCCTTGAAGGTCTGAACTGCGCCTCCGCCGGTGGGGGCGAACTGGACCGTCGCGGGGATCGTCGAGACGTTCTCGGGGACGTTTACCAGCACGATCGTGAGTTCGGCTCCCCTCACGATCGGGTTCTGGAACATGTCCATAACGCCGACCCCTTCCTTGGCGGCGGCCTTGGCTCCGACGTACGTCAGGGCGGCCAGGCTGGTCAGACCCAGTAGTGCGTTGGGGATCGCGGGGAGTCCGAGCTCGGCGTTGCCGAGGGCGTAGTCGATGACGTTGGTGATCAGCGCGCCGACGAAGTAGGCGATCGCGACGAACGTGAAGACCACGTACTGGCTGTCGGCCAGGGACGTCTCCCCCGTGTCGGTCATGACCGCGTCCGCGAGGTTGGGCTCACCCTTTGCCGTAACGGACGTGGTGGTCTGGCCGGCTCCGGTGGCTGCCTCGGTCGGAGCCTTCGTCCCGGTCTCGCCGCCGGCCTTCCCGACCGTGATCGCCTTGGCCGCGACTGCCGACGCAAACGGCCCGCCGAGCAGGAGCAGGTAGGCGTCCCAGTCCGTGCCGAACGCCTCGTCCGCGCTCAGGTCTCCGAAGAAGGTCACGCAGCTGAGGAACAGGAGGGTCGCGGCGAAGATGATTGTCCAGAGCCAGACAACGGTCTTGCTCGTGGAGACTCGCCCGTCGGCTCCGATCGTCGCCTCGAGGAAGCCGTACCTACCCCGGAGCGGGTCCTTGACGCCCTTGCCGACACGGTCGAAGAAGTACAAGAACACCGCGATGGCCATTGTGGTCACGACCAGGGCCCACCCGAGCTCAGACTTGACGTCGTCGTCGGCGCCCAGACCGACTGCGGCAGCCCCGAACAGTGGGCCTCCGACCAGGAAGACGATCAGCCACCAGCGAGCGCGGATGCCCTTTGGGCGCGCCGCCTGACCCGACGGCGAGTCGACAGGAGGCGGTCGCCCGGGAGGTGGCTGTTCCGCCATCGCGGGCGGTCCCGCCGTAACTGGGGGCGCCCCCGCGGGTGCGGCGCCCGGATTCGCTGCGGGTCCTGATCCGGTAGTGCCTCCGATGGTGGTCATGACGTCCTCCCCCTTCGTTTCGTAGGTGCGGTGTCACCCGTGCGGGCGCGGTGGATGGACCGGCTGGTGAGCCACGTGCTGCCTCATCTGGGCTCCGGGCATCTGGACTCCCGCGTCGTCGACGCGCTGCCGGTCGTCATGCCGAGTGCCACCCAGCCGGCGTACTGGTGGTTGGGCAGACCTGCGTGATCGAGCACCTTCGCACCTCACCCCCGATTCACTATGTGGTGACGACGGCTGTCTCGAGCCACTCGGCGTCCGGAAGACCCCGAGATGCGGTACGGGTTGATTCGGCAGTCGCCTGGCCTGTGTCTTGCGAGTCTCCTCTCTGCCAAGCCGATATCTATGGCCCTTTCGGGGCCTTGAGGAGCAGTCGCTCGCCGTCCATGACGCGACCGAATCCGCACGAGCCGGGTCTTGGACGCCGCCGGAGAGTCGACGTGGGCGAGATGCCCTCTGCGCCGGGGTCGGCCTTTCTCGGGGCTACTTCCGGGTCCGGTATGTGAATTAGCCCCGACGGCCGGGAGGTTAACGCTGTCCCAACCAACGCAGGGTGACCCGCCCTGCACTTCGACAGCGTTGCGGCCACGCTGAGCGACGAGAGGTGACGTCCTTGGGACGGAATAGGGGACGGACACCCGTAGCCACCCATCGAACACCCGTGCGATCCGGACGGAATCAAATGTACTCTGACCTGCTACAACGCGACCTAGGGCACTTCCCCTGCCCGCAAGGCAGGGCTCCGCAGAAAGGATTAAAAGTCCACTGCTCTACCAACTGAGCTAACGGCCCGCCGGGAGTCTACCGGAGCAGCAGCCGTGTCCTATTCGAGGTCACCCGGCCGAGTCGACGACCTTCCGCGCTCGCTGACGATCCGGGCACATCGCTCGGCTGCCGCCTCGCCCGTCAGCGCATGCTCGAGCAGGAGCTGCGTCCAGCGCTCATAGCGGGCGACCTCGACCGGATCCGCGATCTCGAGGTCGCCGGCACTCGTCTCGAGGGTGACGATCCGGTCGCGCTGGTCCCAGCCGTGCTGGACCAGGACGGGGAAGCTCTCGAAACCGACGATGCCGATCCTCGCCTGGGTGGTGGTCGCCAGGTCGGCGATGTGATCGATCTGGGCCTGCATGATCTCGGGCGAGCCCACCAGGTGATGGAGGGCGGCCTCGCCGACCAGGATGGTGATCGTCCGGCCGGGCTCGTAGAGGATCGCCGAGCGACGCAGCCGCGCCGCGATCACCCGGGAGACCTCTCCGGCAACGCCGTCCCGGTCACGCGAACCACCTGCCAACGCCAGCAGGGCACGTGCGTAGCCGGGGGTCTGCAACAGCTCGGGGACACTGTGCGGCTGGTAGCTGGTCAGGACCTTGGCAGCCACCTCGGTCGCTGCGTACGCATCCTGGTGCTGCTCCGCACCGCCGCCGGCCGGATGAGCGTCACGGAACGCGGCATGCTCCTGGTCGGCGCGGGCGCGCAGCGCGAGCAGCATCTCCCGGTCGGCACCCACCGCGGCCGCCCACGCACGGACCTCGGCCGCGGAGACCGATTGCCGACCCGACTCGATCTTCGACACCTTGGGCTGGGACCAGCCCGAGCCCAGCGCATCCGCCAGACCGGCCCCGGTCAGGCCGGCGGCGCGACGGGTATCCCGGAGCGCGTCGGTCAGTGCTTCACGGGCTCGACGGTTGGGGCGGGGCACGGCGACGGCCTCCTTCTACGGATCGGGACCACCATCGTGCCCGATGGGCATACCCGACGTCCAGATGCACATCATGATTGGCAGGATCGAAATATTATGCTCCAATGGATTCGGGGTCGACGTCGACAGGAAGGCAGGGCCTCGATGAGCATCCGACGAACCCACCCCGGACGACCGCGCCTCGTCCCCTCGGACACGGCTGCCCCACCGCGCGAGCAGGTGCTTCATGCCGCGGCGCAGCTGTTCGTGACCAAGGGCTTCGCGGCCACCTCGACGCGAGAGATCGCCGACAGGGTCGGGCTCAGGCAGGCGTCGCTCTACTACCACTTCACCGGCAAGGACGAGATCCTGGCCGAGCTCCTGGAGCGATCCGTCCGACCCACCGTCGATCGGGTCGACCAGATCGAGCAGCTGACCGCGACCACGAGTCCCGAGACCGCGCTCTACCTGCTGGCCCTCGTCGACATCCACACGCTCGCCGAGGCGCCGGACAACATCGGCATGCTGGCCACCCATCCCGACGTGACCAGCAGCGACGCCTTCGACGCCTTCCGCAGTGTTCGCGCCGAGCTCGCCGGTGCCTACGGGCGGATCGCCACCAGGGCCGCGGCGCCCGGCGTCGCCGCGGCAGCCGGGCAGGGCCACCTCGGCGAGATGCTCATGCATCTGGTCGAGGTCACCACGAGCCTCCGCAGCAGCGGCGTGCCGATCGACGACGCGACCGCCGCTCTCATCGCCTCGACCTGCCTGCGCGCCTGCGGGATCCCCGACCTCCGTATCGCCTCGGCGGCCACGGCCGCCACACCCCTCATGGGCGGCTGAGCCGCTGCGGCGACACTGCGCATCGTCATTCCCGGACGGCCTCACCGTAGGCACCCACGAAGCCCTCGAGCAGCTCGAGGAACTTCTCGGACTCGTCTCCCAGAGCCGCCAGCCCGTCCGCATAGGCGCCCAGCGCCCGCGCCGAGGCCGACTCATAGACAGCGAGCCCCTCCTCGGTCGGCTCGATCAGTCGCGCCGAACGCCCCTGCTCGGCGAACCTCCGCAGATGGCCTGCCGAGAGCGCCGCATTCACCTGCCGATTCACGGTCGACTGCTCGAGGTTGAGCCCGTCGGCGATCTCCCGGAGCGTACGCGGCCGGCCGTCGGAGAGGAACCAGAGCAGGCGTCCATCGGCATGGTTGAGCGCACTGCGGTCCTCGGCGAGACGGCGGTGCACCTCGAGTCGCCCGACCAGGGAGGCCAGTCGGCGATCGGCGGTCAGGTCCGGGCTGATCTTCCTGAAGAGCGGGTCCTCGGCAGCGGGCGTTGTGGACGGCATCACATCTCCAGGCATTGTCGTTCTGACCTCATGATGTGTAGCATACATACGTCAATATGTAGATTACACATCCGAGGTGTGTCTTGAGTTCCTCCCCGTCCACCACCCGCGAGCCGACGACGCGCTCGACCGGTGGCGCCGTGGCCGTCATCATGGTGCTCTGCTTCGGCAGCCTCTGCGCCGCGCTGATGCAGTCACTGGTCATCCCGATCCAGAGCGAGCTCCCCGAGCTGCTCTCCACCACGGCCAGCACCGCCTCCTGGGTGGTCACGGCCACGCTGCTCGGCGCCGGCGTGACGATGCCCGTCACCGGCCGCCTCGCCGATCTCTACGGCAAGAAGCCCGTCCTGGTGATCTCCGGCATCATCCTGGTGATCGGCTCCGTCATCGTCGCGCTCTCCGACACCGTCGGCCCGGTCCTGGTCGGCCGTGTGCTCCAGGGCATGGCGATGGGCTACATCCCGGTCGCGATCAGCCTCGTGCGCGAGGTCGCGCCCGAGCACCTGCGCAACACCGCGGTCGCCGGTGTCAGCGCCACCCTCGGCGTAGGCGGCGCGCTCGGCCTACCGCTGGCCGCCTGGATCGCCCAGGACTTCGACTGGCACACCCTCTTCTGGGTCTCCGCCGGCCTCGCCCTCGTCGTCACCGTGCTGACTGCGGCCGTGGTCCCGCACGTACGCGACGCTCACCCCGGCCGCCTCGACATCGTCGGCGCGCTCGGGCTCGCGGCCGGGCTCGTCGGTGTCCTGGTCGGCGTCTCCAAGGGCAACGACTGGGGCTGGGCCGAGCCCGAGACCCTCGGCATGATCATCGGTGGAATCGTGATCCTGCTGCTCTGGGGGTGGTACGAGCTGCGCCACGACGACCCGCTCGTCGACCTGCGCACCACCGCGCGCAAGCCGGTGCTGTTCACCAACATCGCGGCCGTCCTCATCGGCTTCGGCATGATGGCGCAGTCGATCGTGGTCCCACAGCTCCTCCAGATGCCCGAGGCCACCGGCTACGGCCTGGGCCAGACGATCTTCCAGGCGGGCATGTGGATGGCGCCGGCGGGTCTGATGATGATGCTCTTCACCCCGGTCTCCTCGCGGCTACTGACCCGCCTCGGTGGACGCGGCACGATGGCGATCGGCGCGGTCGTCCTGGCCGCGGGCTACGTCGTCGCGGTCTTCCTGATGGATGCCCCGTGGCAGCTCATGCTCGCCTCCTGCGTCGCCTCGGCAGGTGTCGGGATCGGGTACGCCGCGATGCCCACGCTCATCCTCAGCAACGTCCCCGCCGCTGAGGCCGCCGCGAGCGTCGGGCTGAACAGCCTGATGCGCTCGATGGGCACCACGGTCGCGGGCGCGGTGATGGCCATCGTGCTGACCAGCCAGACCACCGTCCTCGCCCCCGGCGCACCCGAGATCCCGACCGCGGGCGCGTTCCAGCTCTGCTTCGTGATCGGGGCGCTGGCGGCCGGCGTCGGTGCCTTGATCGTGCTCCTCATCCCCAGGCCGCGCCGCGAGGTGACCGACGACCCCGCGGACGACGCGGTGCTCGCCGGATCGCACTGACTCCGCGGCGCTCCTATACGGCAGCGGGCCCGACCAGCTCTGAGC
>NZ_JBHVGB010000109.1:0-19691 GCF_042801335.1 Nocardioides sp. NPDC057577
CCGAGTCAAGGACCGCGAAAGCGGCCGGCGAAGCCGGCGCCCGAAGGGCGTCCTTGACGCGGCACGTGATCGAGAAACACTCAAAGAACGGGTCGGCGGCGAACCCTGAAACGAAACACAGTCGCCAACCGAGCCTCCCCCAACCAGAAGCAACCGTGTTGGTCTCGACACGCCTCCGCCTAGCGGCTCCGGCGGCTCGACCAGCGGAGAAGCCCCAGCGGCTCCGGCGGCTCGACCAGCGGAGAAGCCCCAGCGGCTCCGATGGCTCGACCAGCGGGGAAAGCCCAGCGGCCACACCAACAGGAACCGTCAGCGCCCGACAGCGTAACCCTGAGCACCCCGAGCATTCGCAGCAGCAGAAAGCGTGCCGGTCCCCGGATCACGACTGACCGCAGAGAGCCGCCCAAGAGACCAGTCGCCACTCAGCTCGACAACATGACCCCGACGCCGCAGCCCATCGACGACAGAAGCACCGAGACGATCTTCGAGCACCGCACCCCCAGGGGTCCAGGTCCGCGGCCAGAAGGACCCAGGGAAGGAGGTTGAGTGGAGCGCGGGAGCGTCGATGGCCTCCTGCGGCGAGTAGCCGCCGACGATCGTTCGCAGCAGGTAGAGCAGCTGCCACTGGTCCTGCTGGTCGCCTCCGGGGGAACCGACGGCGGTGACGGCGTGACCCTCACGCAGGACGAGTGTGGGAGTGAGGGTCGTGCGCGGTCGGCGGCCAGGAACCAGGGTGGAGGGCAGCCCCGGCTCGAGCCAGGTCATCTGCAGCCGGGTGCCGAGGCAGAAGCCGAGCTCGGGGATCGTCGGCGACGACTGCAGCCAGCCACCCGAGGGGGTGACCGCGATCATGTTGCCCCAGCGGTCGGCGACGTCGATGTGGCAGGTGTCGCCGCGGGTCACACCCTCGCGCGAGACGGTCGGCTCCCCCACACCGGAGGCGGCTGCGGCCGGGTCGTAGGTCTCGCGCAGCGGCGGGAAGGTCGCCGCACCCAGCCCTGGCCTGACCTCGGCCGAGGCGACATCGGTGATCAGAGGGCGCCGGCCGGCGGCGTACTTCTGGGAGAGGAGGGTCTCGATCGTCGCCGGGTCGGCGCCGTCGCCGTAGTGGGCGTCGCGGTCGGCGAAGGCGAGCTTGGTCGCCTCCAGGATCGTGTGTGCTCCGTCGGGGTTGCTCGGGTCGAGCAGCGCGTCGTCGAGCGGCTCGAGCAGGTTGAGGGTCTGCAGCAGCACCGGCCCCTGCGTCCACGGCCCGGCCTTCGCGATCGTGTGGCCCCGGAAATCCGTCGTCACCGGCTTTTCGTACGCAGCCGAGAACCCGGCCATGTCGGCCGCCGTGATCACCCCGGAATGATCGGTTCCGGAGGAGTGGCGGTGGGGGGTGCGTACGAACTGCTCGATCGCCTCGGCGACGAAGCCGCGCCCCCACGCGGCCCGGGCCGCGTCGATGCGCTCCTCACGGGTCGCGGCACCATCACCGGCGGCCACGAGGCGATCGAGCACGGCGGCGTAGGCCTCGTTGCGGACCATCGTGTCCGGCTCCGGCAGCTCGCCGTCGACGAGCCAGTGGGCGGCCGAGGTGGGCCAGTGGTCGCGGAACAGGTCGGCGACGGCGGCGATCGTGGAGACGGCCCGGCCCAGGATCGGGTGGCCGTTGCGGGCGTAGTCGATGGCGTAGGCGAGCACCTCGCCCAGCTCCCAGGTGCCGTGGTCTCGCAGCAGCATCAGCCAGGCCTCGACCGCGCCCGGCACGGCGGCGGCGAGCGCGCCCGAACCCGGGACCAGCTCGAGCCCCTCGGCGCGCATGTGCTCGACCGATGCCGCCGCGGGCGCCGGCCCCTGGCCCATCAGCACCGTCGGCGCACCGTCGGCAGGAGCGAAGATCCCGACCAGGTCACCGCCCGGCCCGTTGAGGTGGGGTTCGACCACGTGCAGCACGAACCCACCCGCGACCACGGCGTCGAAGGCGTTGCCGCCGCGCTCGAGCACCGCCTGCGCGGCACCGCTGGCCAGCCAGTGCGTGGAGCCGACCATGCCGAACCTCCCCAGCAGATCGGGACGGGTCTTGAACGCGGCGGGAGGGGTGTAGGCGGAAGGCACACCCTCAGGTTACGAGCGCGTGTCGGGCATCATGTCCGCGGCCCGGTGCCGGGATAGGGTCGCCCCATGAGCGCACCAGCGGTACGGGGCCGCCTGCAGTGGTCAGTGGTTGTGCCGATCCTCGCCGTGGTGGTGCTGGTGTTCTCGTGGCTCCGCCACGACCACTGGACGATCCTGGCCGTGGTGGCGGCGGTGCTGATCGGTGCCGTGCTGAGCGCGGTCCATCACGCCGAGGTCGTCGCCCACAAGGTCGGCGAACCGTTCGGGTCGCTGATCCTCGCGGTCGCCGTGACGGTGATCGAGGTCGGGCTGATCGTGATGCTGATGACCAGCGGGGGCGACAACACCAGCACCTACGCCCGCGACACCGTCTTCGCGGCGGTGATGATCACCCTCAACGGCATCGTCGGGCTCTCGCTCATGGTCGGTGCCCTCAAGCACGGGCTGGTCAGCTTCAACGCCGCGGGCACCGGCTCGGCGGTCGCCACCGTCATCGCCCTGGCCGGTCTCACGCTGGTGCTGCCGACGTTCACGACGTCGGCGCAGGGCCCGCAGTACTCACCGTCTCAGCTCGCCTTCGCCGCCATCGCCTCGCTGGCGCTCTACGTCGCCTTCCTCTTCACCCAGACGGTCCGCCACCGCGACTTCTTCCTCCCCGTCACCAGCGACGAGCACGGCCGGATGACCGGGCTGGTCGACCTCGACGACGACGGCCACGCCGACCCGCCGTCGACCCGTGAGGCCGGCCTCAGCCTGGCCCTGCTCCTGGTCTCCCTCATCTCCGTGGTCGGCCTCGCGAAGGTCCTCTCCCCCACGATCGAGAGCACCGTCAAGAGCCTCGGATTCCCCTACGCCGTCGTGGGCGTCGTGATCGCCCTCCTCGTCCTCGCCCCCGAGTCGATCGCGGCGGTACGCAACGCCTCCCGCGACCGGGTGCAGGTCAGCCTCAACCTCGCCTACGGCTCGGCGATGGCCTCGATCGGTCTGACCATCCCTACGATCGCGGTCGCGATGATCTGGCTCAGCGGCCCCCTCGAGCTCGGCCTCGCGCCCACCCAGATCGTGCTGCTGGTGATCACCGTCTTCGTCACCGGTCTCACCGTCGTCCAGGGCCGCGTCTACGCCCTGCAGGGCTTCGTCCACCTGGTCCTGCTGGCGGCATTCCTGTTCCTCTCGATGCAGCCCTAGCCGGTCACGAGGCCGGGACCTCCTCGAGACCCACTTCGAGTTTCGGGAACGAGTGGCCCTCGGCGTCCTTGAGCACCGTGTATTGCACGTCGACGTGGGGCTCGATGGCGCTGTGCTTGTCGTTGGGGGCGCCGATGACGAGCTGGAAACCGAGGCCTCGCCAGGCACCGATCGCGCGGCCGGTGAATCGGGCATCCGCCTTGATCAGCGCCTCGTCGAGGAAGACCGGTGCGTAGCGCGGCCGGTCGGCGCCGGCGTCGCCGAGCTGGTAGCGCAGCGCCGCGCCGACGATGAAGGCGACCAGCTCCTGCGACTCGCCGCCGGACTTCTCGCCGATGTGGTCGTAGAGGGCGACGTGCTCACCGCTGTCGGCGGTGACCTTCTCGGCGCTGACCCGAACGTGGTTGCGTACGTCGATCAGGTCGGCGAAGTCGGGTGCCGTGCGGCGCATGCGGTCGATGAGCCGCGACATCCGGTTGTAGGCCTGCTCCCGGGTGTCGTTGGCCGAGGCCTTCTCGATCAGGTCGCGCACCGCGCGGAGCTCCTTGCGGAAGCGGCCGCGCACCGCCGACTGGCCCTCCTGGGTGTCGATCCGCAGCCGGTGGCCGTCGTCGTTGAACGGCAGCCCGGCGAGGATCTGGTTGATCGGGTCGATCCGGTCACGGATCTCACGCACGGCCCGCGACAGGGTCGAGTCGAGGTTGGTCAGGTCGTTGCCCGACAGCTTGAGCAGGGAGTCGCGCCACTCGACCTCCAGCTCGTGCAGGCCGCTGGTCTGCAGCTCGTCGAGGAGACGGTCGAAGTCGGCGTAGGAGGCATCGGGGTCGGTGTGGAGGTTGGGGTTGGGCCAGCGCTCGAGGAACGCCTCGAAGGTCTGCCGCACCTGGGCACGGGCTGCCCCGATCGTCTCCTGGGCAGCGGCGCGGTCGGTGTCGAGGCTCTCGCCCGCCCGGGCGAAGACGGCATCGAGCTCGGCGAGCGCGTCCTCGCGCCGGCCGGCATCCTCGCCGCCGGCCGCCTTGAAGAGCTGCTCGAGATAGTCGGCTTGAGCCGAGGCGACCTCGGTGCCCGACGCAGCCGCGTCCTCCAGCGCGTCCTTGGCCCGGTCGACCTGCTCGACGACGTCGCTCCAGCGCTCGTCGAGGTCCTTGACGGTGCTCTTGGCAGCGCCGATGCCCTCGCGCAGCGAGTCGACCTTGGCGCGAGCGCTCTTCAGCCGCTCCTGGATGGTGGCGATCTCCGGGTTGTCGGCGGTGACCTCCTCGATCACCGCGGCCCACCGGTCGCGCTCCGCGGTGGCTCCGGCGATGTCGACCTGGTCCCACGTCAGCGCGGAGACCGCCTTGAAGGACGTACGCCGCAGGTCGAGCTCCTTGATGGCGCGCTCGGCCTCGCCGACCGCCACCTTCGCGGCCTCCGCGTCCGTGCGGGCGGTCTCGAGGAGCTCGGTGAGCTCGGCGACGCGGCGGGTGTTGGTGAAGCCGAGCACGTTGCCGCCGCCGTGGCCGCCGTGGGCGCCGCGGGTCCCCTGGGAGACCTGGCCGGTGACGGTCAGGGCCATCCGGTGCTGGCCGAGCAGCGCGGGCGTCTGGACGCAGACATAGCCGTGCCGCTCCGTCAGCCGCTTCTTGAGCCAGCCGGTGAACACGCCCCGGCGGTAGTCCAGGCGTCCCGGCAGGGTGCCCTCGTCGAGACGGTGCCCACCGTCCTTCAGGCCGGTCGGGACTGCCTCGTAGCGGATCCGCGTGCGCTGCCGCACCGACTCGATCGCCGCCCGGAAGGCGCCGACGTGAGCGGCGTCGACCAGCATCGTGGTCGCGAAGCCGCCCAGCGCCAGGTTGAACGCCTCGCGCCAGGCCTCATGCTCGGTGCGTACCTCGACCAGCTCGCCGACGAACGGCATCTCCGCCGGGCTGAGCCCGGCCGCCTCGGCCAGCACCGCACGCGCCGCACGCAGCGGCTCGGGGATGTTGTTCTTCGTCTTCTCGGCATCGGCGAGATCGCCCTCGAGCCGGCCCACCTGGCCGATTGCATCGGTCTCGGCCGAGCGAGCCGCTGCGTAGGCGTTGAGGGCGGTCGTGCGGGCATCGTCATCGACCAGGGCCTCTTGCGCGCTCGCCCGGAGGCCCTCGAACTCGCCAGGGGTCGTGGCCACCGCCTCGAGGACCGCCAGCTCCTTGTCGAGCGTCTCGCGGGCGCGGCGTACGTTGTCCACCCGGGTCTCGGCGGACCTGATCTCGCGGGTGGCCTCCTCGAGGCGCCGGCCACCGGAGGCGGCGACCGTGACCGCGAGCCCGTCGCGCTCGGACTCGGCGGCGTCGATGAGCGCCTGCTTCTCGGCCACCGCCTTCTCCGCGGCGCTCTTGCGGGCGCTGAGGTCCGCCTCCAGCTCGCTGAGCAGGTCGACCCGCTTGCCGGCACGCCAGAGCCCGGCGGGGGTGGCTTCGTCGCCGAAGACACCGATCCCGTCGATCACCTCGAGCCTGGCGGCGGCGTCCTCGATCGCTGCCCGGTGCTCGCGGATCGGGGTCAGCGCACGCACCTGCTGCTGGGCGGTGACCATCCGGTCGCGGGTCGCGGAGAGCTCGTCGAAGTGGGCGACGACGCCGTCGGCGGTCGCCAGGGTCTCGGGCTCCTCGAGCACCATCTTCTTGTAGAGGTCGTCGACCGTGGTGATCTGCTGCCCCGCCTGGATCCTGCCCAGCAGGTTGACAGCCTTCTCCCCGTCTCCCGCGGCACCGATCCCGAGCGCGGAGTGGATCCGCGCGGTGAAGTCGCGGTCGGTGTCGATCGGGGTCAGGCCGACCTCGGAGACCGAGGTGCGCGTGAACCGGTGAGCGGCCGCCGGCTCCAGAGAACGTACGTCGAAACTCGCCTCGGCCACGGCACGGAGCTTGGTCACGTCGTCGAGGGTCTTGGCGGACGCGGGAACGTACCAGGCACGGACCGCGGTGAAGCGAGCGCCGGTCTGGTCCTCCCAGGTCATCGCGATCGCCGACCAGGTGTCGCGACCGTCGCCGCGCAGCACCCGGATCTTGGTGCCGTCGGCGGTCTTCGCCTCGTCGATCTTGCCGCGCGCGTAGGAGAGGATGTTGCGCTGGTCCTGGCCGCGCGGACGGCCCACGACCCCACCGTTGGAGGCACCGTTGAAGGGCGTCGTGTGCGGCATGATCAACGCGATGTAGGCGTCCATCAGGGTCGACTTGCCCGACCCGGACCCTCCGGTGAGCAGCGTCGCGGTCGGCGAGAAGCGCACCCGGTGGGCACCGTCGTAGCCGCCCCAGTTGACCAGCTGCAGCTCGCTCGCGACCCACTGCCGGCCGGTCGAGCGGGCGGGGATGAGGCCGAAGAGGCTGTCGATCATGTTCACTGCTGGTTCTCCTGCTCCTTCAGCCATGCCTTGAGCTCGGCGAGCTTCTCGACGCTCAGCACGATCTCGACGAGCGGCGTGATCCGGAAGCGGTCCTCGGACTCCTCCTCGATCAGCCCCTCGCGGGCGAGCCGCTCGACCGCCCGGCGGATCTCGCGGCGCGCGGCGGCGTCACCGCTGGCGACGTCGAAGTAGGTGAGCACGGTCTGCTCCAGCTCGTCGGCGTCCACCCGTGCGGAGTTCTCCCCCGCGCCTCGCTCGCGCTGGAAGACGGTGCGCAGGTGGACCAGCACGAGCGTCTCGGCACGTGAGTAGGCGTCGTCCTTGAGGAGCACCGGCACGTCCAGCTCCTCCGAGCGCACCTGCCGCTTGTAGGCGATGCCGCGGTCGTGGTCGACGACGAGCCGCACGAACAGGTCGTGGAGCCGCGACTCGATCACGGCCTGGTGGTCGAGCAGCGTACGCCACTGCCGCGGGCTCCGCTCCGCGGTGATGAACCGGCGGCGCAGCAGCTGGACCAGCACCCGGCGTATCTCGGCGTCGAGGACGCCGCGGTCGCCGACGAAGAGCTCGGTCGGGTCGTCCTCCATCGAGACGGGCTCGATGAAGCCTTCCGGCTCGCTGCCGTAGGCGACCGCCTCGGTCTCGGTCTCACTCAACGCCCATCCCCTTTGCCAGTCCCCTCACCGTCTGCCCTCATCCTCACCCCGCCGAACGCGAACCTCCGGCGCACCCCGTCCGCGCGGACCGCCTCGATCGTGGAGATCTCGCCCGTCTCGTCCATGCCGCGCCGGTGGGCGATCTCGAGCAGCCCGAGCAGGTCGACCGGTCGCCGGATCTCCTCCGGCGCGGCCGCGAAGACCTCGGCCACGTCGACCGGCCCGCCGGGACGAGCAGCCAGGTAGGCGTCCAGATGGGCCTCGATCGCCCGGTAGCCCGGGCCGCCCCAGGCCTTGGTGTCCTCGACCGCGCTCTCCACATCTCCCCAGTCGGCCAGCGGTGCCGGCGGCTCCGGTGGCCGCAGCTCGCCGACCGACTGACGCAGGTGAGCGAGGTCGGCGACGGGCAGCCGGCGCAGCGGCTCGACGGACTCGGCCGGCCGCGAGGACGGCATCCATGCCTGGAAGCCGACCATCACATCGCGCAGCAGGTCGTCGACCTGCCGGTCGCGGGCCGGGTCATGCGTACGCACCTGGGTGGTGATCACGTGGGATGCGGTCTGCTGGGCGGCCAGCACCTCGGCGACGCCCGTCTCGATCCGGCGTCCGACCGCGGCCAGCTCGGCCCGCTCGGGTGGACCCATCGCCTGCGTGAACCGGTGTCGCAGCACGGTGTGCAGGTTGGTCGCCAGCTCGTCGAGACGCCGTGGGTCACCGACCATCCGCAGCGCACCGGCGAACGCCTTGCCCTCCGGGGTGGAGGCCATCACGTCCTTGCCGCGCTGCAGGTACTCGCGCAGGACCTCGCCTGCCGGACGTACGTCCTGGCGCAGGTCGGTCACCACGTCACGCTGCATCGCCCGGATCGACTCGACCACCCGCGCGAAGTCGGCCGGAAGCTCACGGGTCAGATGGAGGATGTTCTCGGCCTGCTCCAGCAGGGTGTCGTCGTCGACGGCGTCGACCACGCCGGTGCGGTCCAGGCGCGCGATCTCGGCGCGGCGCTCGGAGATCTCCTCGGTCAGCCGCGCCACCCGGGTCAGCACGTCGGGGTCGGCGTCCAGGGCGAGCCGCTCGACCGCCTCCAGCAGCGTCCTGACCCGCGACTCCGAGACCCGCGCCCGCGACCCGCTCGCCCGTCCGGCGATCTCCAGGGCACCCACCGCGTGCGCGGAGAGCCGGTAGACCTCGTCCTCGCCCTCGATCTGGCGCAGCAGCCACCCGGCGCGCACCCACTGACGGCACAGCTCGCGCGCGGTGCCGACCGGGAGCATCGCCTCACCGCCCTCGCCCTCGCCATGGCCGGTGGCCCGCAGCCGCTCGAGCATGTCGCCGATCTCGGCGTGCGCGTCGGTCACGGGCACCGAGGAACGCTCGGAGGTGAAGGTCACCGAGAGCACCGCCACCACGAACGGCGCGAACCGCCCGTGCAGGAGGTCGAGCATCGGGTTCTTGAAGGCGGCCAGAGCCCCGGCGTACGCCGCCTCGACGCGAGTGTCACTCATCGGCAGATACCGTACGTGGCAGCACCGACAACACCACAACCTCCAGCACACGCGCGGACGTACCGAGAATTCGGTTGCCGCCTACCGCATAGTTATCCCATGCGGGTTCGTCCTCTTCCTGTCGTTGTGGCCGCGATGGCCCTGGTCGCTCTCTCCGGCTGCGCCGGCAATTCCGAGAGCCCGGGGTCCGCGGGGAAGGGCGAGTCGGCCAGCGCCTCGCCGTCGGCGAAGCCCCTCGCCGCCGAGATCTCCCCCGCCGACGGCGCCAAGGACGTCCCGGTCGACAAGCAGGTCACCGTGACCGCGACCGAGGGCGAGTTCACGAGCGTGAAGGTCGCCAAGCCCGACGGGCGCACCGTCCCCGGCTCGCTGTCGGAGGACAAGACGACGTGGACCGCCAACGACCTGCTCGACCCGGCGCTGCGCTACACGGTCACCGCCGCAGGTGAGACCGGCACGGTCACCAGCAGCTTCACCACCCGCTCGCTCTCCCTGGCCCAGCAGACCTTCGCCACGATCGTCCCCGTCGACAAGTCCGAGGTCGGCGTCGGGATGCCGGTCGCGGTCTACTTCGACATCCCGGTCAAGGACCACGCCTCCTTCGAGAAGCGGATGCACGTCACCTCCACCCCGGCCCAGACCGGCTCCTGGTACTGGGTCTCCGACACCGAGGCGCGCTACCGCCCGCAGCACTACTGGAAGCCCGGCACCACCATCAAGGTCGACCTCGACATCAACGGCGCCTCCGCCGGCGGGGACGTCTACGGCCAGCACAGCCGCAGCGCCACCTACAAGGTCGGCGACGCGCACGTCTTCAGAGTCAACGCCCGCACCCACCGGATGAAGGTCATCAGCAACGGCAAGGTGCTGCGTATCATCCCGGCGACCACCGGCAAGCCCGGCTTCACCACCCGCTCGGGGATCAAGGTCATCTCCGAGAAGCACCGGGTCAAGGAGATGCGCTCGGAGACGATCGGCATCTCCGACCAGGGCTCGAGCGACTACTACTCCCTCGACGACGTCGAGTACGCCATGCGCCTGACCAACTCGGGCGAGTTCATCCACGCCGCGCCGTGGTCGACCGGCTCCCAGGGCTACGCCAACGTCTCCCACGGCTGCACCGGCATCTCCACCGACAACGCCGCCTGGCTCTACGGCCTGGCCCGCATCGGCGACATCGTCGAGACCACCGGCACCGACCGGAAGATGGAGTGGGACAACGGCTTCGGCGACTGGAACCTGTCCTGGGCCGAGTACCAGAAGGGCTCCGCGCTCTAGCCTCGGACGCCCCTCACGGCCGAGTCGGCTCGTCATGACGGGCCGACTCGGCAACTTGCAGCGACCAGTTCATGGGTCGGGCCTATTCGAGAGCTCCGACCAGCTCAGCCACTCGTGCGGCCGCTGCGTCGATGCTTGCCTGATCGGCAAAACAGATCCGCAGACACAATGCGGCCACGATGGCTTCGATGGTTGGGGTGATCGAGTGCCCGTCGGAGCGCATCCCGATGACGACCTCCACCAGATGGAGCAGCAACGTTCCGAGGAGGTCGCTGTCCGGGGTCATCGCGACCCCGGAGCCGAAGGCGGCGACCTGTGTGCCCAGTCGTGCGTACGCAGCCCTTAGCTCCTCGCGCGCGGATCCGAACGGCTCAAAGACATCCCTGCGTTGCACCTCGGGCAGCCGGGTGAGCACGCCGGCGTTGCATGGAGCTTGAGCAAGCGTACGTACGTCGAGCACGACCAGCAGATACAACAGCACCTCGGGTGGGGCATCGGTCTCGGCTCCGAGGATCTCGATCTTCTCGATCCTGTCCAGCGTGGGCCGGATCGAGCGCTGGAGCAGCTCGCCGAGGATCTCTTCCTTGCCGGAAGGGAAGTGATAGTAGAGGCTCGATTGCCTGACCCCGACCGCCTCGGCGATGTCCCGTGTCGAGGTCGCTGAGAAGCCCCGGTCCACGAACAGACCCGCGACCACGTCAAGGATCTCCTCACGTGGCTCCATCCACGACCGTCGCCCGCCCGCAACCGGAGACACCAGCCGCGGACGGCCAACATGGCGCCGGGACCGCGAGTCGTCCGGGCCGGTCATCGTGCCATGCTCTTCGAGTTCAAGCGACGGAGTCCGTCTGGCACGGCTTGCAAGGGCGCAGGGTCGTTCAGCGAGCCCACCGGCAGGCTGCTGGCGGGATAGAAAGGCTGGCCCGCTGCGCGCTTGGACTGGGTCATCGCATCTCCTTGGCGTCTGTTCCGGTGGGTTGCGGACCGTCAACCGGCCCGATATCGACGTTAGGAGCACGACAGCCGAACGACCCGGAAGAAGTTTCCGGGGTCTGCGCCCCCTGCGGACCTCAGGTGCGGACGAGCAGCGGCTCTGCGTGTCAGGCTCGTCTTATGCGAGGAGTGACGACTCAGTTCACGGTCGGCGAGCGCATCGCCTGGTACCGACGCCGCCGCGGACTGTCCCAAGAGGTGCTCGCCGGACGAGTCGGCCGCACCTCCGACTGGCTGAGCAAGATCGAGAACGGCCGGATCGAACTGGACAGGCTTTCGGTTCTCCGCGTGCTCGCAGATGCCTTGGACACCACTCTCGCCGATCTGATCGCTGAGCCCTCGCTATTGAAGTGGACCGAGGACAGCGGACAGCACACCGTCGCGGCACTCAGGTCCGTCCTGATGGACTACCGCCCCGGCACCAAGTTCCTCAGCGGGCCGGCAACTGAGCCGGTCACCCTCGACGAGATCGTGACTCGGCTGGACGACGCCTGGACCGCCTACCAGGCGGCTCGCTTCGGCTACACCACGGTTCAACTCGCCACGCTCATCCCTGACGCCAAGAACGCCGTCGCCGCCTACGAAGGAGACGACAGCCGAGTCGCTTCCGGCAGGCTCGCACTCGCCTATCACCTCGCCGCGACGGTGCTCACCAAGCTTGGCGAGACGGATCTTGCATGGACTGCCTCCATCCGCGGCATGGAGGCGGCACGGCTGAGCGAGAACCCCGTCGTGATCGGATCGCTCCTGCGCTCGCTCTCTCACTCTCTCCAATCAGCTGGCGAGTATGCGGAGGCCGTCCGACTCACCCACGATGCGATCGAGTTCTTGGCCCCTTACATGGCCAAAGCGGGGCGTACGCTCACATCTATCTACGGCGTGGCGCTCCTCGCCGGTTCGATGGCAGCGGCTCGCGCCGATGATCGGCCGACCGTCCGTGACTTTCTCGACGGGGCATCGCGAGCAGCGTCTCGGCTGGGTAGCGACCACAATCTGATGTGGACGGCCTTCGGCCCGACCAACGTTGCCATCCACCGCGTCTCCACGTCCATGGAGCTCGGTGATCTTCAGGTGGCGCTCTCTCTCGGCCCGACGCTCGACACGAGCGCGGTCCCCACCGAGCGCCGCGTTCGACACGCGCTAGAGGTCTCCCGGGCCTTCAGCAGCGCCAATCAGCGCGACCAAGCCCTCGCGACCATCCTCGACGCCGAGCAGGTCGCGCCCGAGCAGGTCCGCTATCACTTCCTCAGCCGACATCTCGCGCAGACCTGGATCCGAACGCAACGAGGAAAGCCGTCCCATGAACTCGTCGGATTCGCTCAGCGCCTCGGCGTGGCTTGAACAGCAGAGGCCGTCAGACCGGCCCTGCCACCAGGCGGCTCGTGTAACCCGCGGCCACTAGGCGCGCGTATGCGGCCCTTGTCCTTTCATCAACGTCCTGCGGCGCGGCGAAGCCCTTCTCCGCGTACACCCACAGACGCTGGGTGTCTCCAACCAGCATGTCGAGCACGCGCTTCTCACTACCAATCGATGCGATGTACGGCTCCAACTCCTGGGTGCGCGCTGAACACACGATGTCCAGGTCGGGCCATTCCTTCTGGGCCGTCGCGTATGCACGACGCTGTTGGTACGGACGACAGATCAGCGTCCCGCTGACCACGCTGATCTTCTGATCGGCAAGCAGCTGACGGCTGTACGTGATGTTCTGGCCGGTGTTCCTCGCCCGAGGCTCAACAAGAATCGCGCTGCGCGGGACTCCGAGCTCCTCAGCGCGCTCAGCGAACTGGACCGCCTCACCCCGAGGAAAGTCCTTCATCGTCGTCGGCGCGTTCGCCCCCGTGAAGACGATCAGCGGGAAGCGACCAGCGTGAAAGAGCTCAGCGGCGTGATCAGCCACGCCGATATCGTGGCTCCCCAGGGCGATAGCCACGTCAGTCGTACGAGGATCGTCGTGGATCTGGTGGAAATCCCACAGGACGCGAGCGTCCTCAAGAACGGTCGGGGGCATCGGCTCAGTCTGACATGGGCACGCCGCTGAGTGCCTAACCCGCTTCCCCACGCACAACCAAGCCCTGACGACAGCCGAGCATCATCTGCCGGTGGTTCCAGGTCAGCATCGGCCGTAGGGCGACCGAGGCCAACCCGAGCAGGCCGCGTACGACGACCTCCTGCTCGAACACCATCCGGCTCCCGCGCGGAGCGGGGGTCAGGGTCCACCGGGCGAAGCCGTCCAGGTCGCCGTCGAGGCCGACCTCCAGCGTCGGCAGGTCCCGGTTGATCGCGTGCAGCACGATCTCCAGGTCGTAGGGCAGCGCCGAGCGGCACACCAGGAGCGCGTCGTCCTCCCCGAGCTTCACCACCGCCCGCACCTGCGGCCACCACTCGGGATAGCGCTCCAGGTCGACCAGGACGTCGCGCACCGCCGCGGTCGACATCGGCAGCTCCCAGGTCTCGGCGAACGCGTAGCGGGCGGGCATGAGCCCAGTGTGCATCACCCCAGGAGCGTCGCGACCGCCTCGCGACCCTCGGCGGGCGACAGCGCGCCGAGCGCGGCCTCGGCGGCTTCGTCGCACAGCGCGGCGGCGACGGATCCGAGGCGGGCGCCGACGGCGGGGACGGCGGCGGGGGCCATCGACAGCGAGGTGATGCCCAACCCGACGAGCACGGGGGCGAGCAGTGGGTCGGCGGCGGCCTCGCCGCAGATCCCGACGGGCTTGCCGGCCGTACGCCCTGCCTCGGCGGTGATCGCGATGAGCTGCAGCACCGCTGGCTGCCAGGGATCGGTGAGGTGGGCGAGGTCGGTGGCCAGCCGGTCCGCGGCCATGGCGTACTGGGTCAGGTCGTTGGTGCCGATGGAGAGGAAGTCGACCACCTCCAGCATCCGGTGGGCCAGCAACGCCGCCGCGGGCACCTCGACCATGACGCCCGGCTTGAGGCCGCGGGCACGGACCAGGGCGGCGAAGTCAGCGGCCTCCTGGACCGTGGCGACCATCGGCGCCATCACCCAGGTGTCGGCCCCGGTGCGCTCGGCGGCGATCGCGACGGCGTCGAGCTGACGCTCCAGCAGGCCGGGGTTGTCGGCGGCCAGCCGCAGGCCGCGGACGCCCAGCGCCGGGTTCTCCTCGCCCTCATGGGTCGCGAAGGCGATCGGCTTGTCCGAGCCCGCGTCCAGGGTGCGTACGACGACGTGGCCGCGGCCGGCGAAGGGGGCGAGCACCTCGGCGTAGACGTCGGCCTGCTCGGCCACGGTCGGCTCCTCGCGGCGGTCGAGGAAGCAGAGCTCGGTGCGGAAGAGGCCGACGCCCTCGACCTGGCCGGCGGCCGCGTCGCGCGCCGAGGAGCCGTCGGCGACGTTGGCGAGGAGCGCCACGGGGTGGCCGTCGGCGGTGCGCCCGGGGCCGGCCCAGGAGGCGACCGACTGACGCCGAGCCAGATCGGCCTCGGCGCGGGCGGCGGCGTCCGGGCCGGGCTCGAGGTCGACGATCCCGGCCTGCCCGTCGACCAGGACAGGGGTCCCGGCGGCGATCCCGGTCGCGCCGGCCACGCCGACCAGGCAGGGGATGCCGAGCTGGCGGGCGATGATCGCGGTATGGCTGGTGGGGCCACCTCGCTCGGTGACCAGCGCCACGACACGGGCGGGGTCGAGGGCGGCGGTGTCGGAGGGCGCCAGGTCGGCGGCCACCAGCACGCACGGCCGCTCGGGAACATCGACACCGGGCTCGGGCTCGCCGGCGAGATGGGCGAGGACCCGCCGTTCGATGTCGCGCAGGTCGGTGACCCGCTCGGCCATCAGGCCACCCATGCCGCTGAACAGCGTGGCGAACTGCTCCACCGCCGCCTCGACGGAGCCGACCAGTCCCTCCCCCGCACGCAGATGCTTCTCCACGGCGACGCGCAAACCCTTGTCCCGGGCCAGGCCGGCGCTCGCGCTCAGCACGGACGCGGCCGCTCCGGAGGCGGTCTCGGCCCGGCGGGCGTACCCGTCGGCGACATCGGTCGCGGCGGCTTCGAAGGCCACGAGGGCGTCCCCGGGCCGGTCGAAACCGCGTCGTTCGAGGGCCTCCAGCGCGGCGGGATCGACCTCGGTCCGCACCACGTGCACGGGCGCCAGCACGATCCCCGGGACCACCGGAGTGCCGGAGAGGACAGATGAGTGAGACGTGACCATGGCCACAAATATCTGCCCTGAACCCTTGACTAGTCAACACATTCGGGCATAAAACAACATATGTGGGCATTCACAACGCCGAAACCCACCCGAAACCACACTGATCTTTGAAGGAGGCCCGGATGTACGCCGAAGAGCGACAGATCGCGACGGCCCGTCTCGTCGCCGAGCGCGGGCGGATATCCGTGGCCGACATCGCTGAGCGGTTCGAGGTCACCACCGAGACCGTGCGGCGAGACCTCTCGACGCTGGAGCGACGGGGCCTGGTCCGCCGGGTCCACGGCGGCGCGGTGCCGGTGGAGACCATGGCCGTGCTCGAGTCAGCGCTCGGCGAGCGGGAGCAGACCTACACGGCCCAGAAGGACCGCATCGCCCAGGCCGCTCTCGCGCTTCTCCCTGCCGCCGGCGGCACCATCGCCATCGACGCCGGCACGACGACCAGCAGGTTCGCCCACGCGCTCCCCCGCGACCACCAGCTCACGGTCGTGACCCACGCGGTCCCGGTGGCAGCACAGCTGGCCGGCAGCGCTCAGATCGAGCTCCACCTGCTGCCCGGTCGCGTCCGGCCGGCCACCCAGGCCGCGGTCGGCGCGGAGACCGTGGACGCGCTGAGCCGGCTGCGGGTCGACGTCACCTTCGTGGCCACCAACGGGCTGACGCTGGCCCACGGCCTGTCCACCCCCGACCACGAGGAGGCAGCGACGAAACGAGCGCTGGTCAACGCCGCCCGCCGGGTCGTGTGCCTGACCGACTCCAGCAAGATCGGCGTCGAGACCACGCTGCGCTTCGCCGCGCTGGGCAACGTCGACGTGCTCGTCACCGACAGCGACATCGACGACGACGTCGCCGACGAGCTCCGCGAGAGCGGCCTCGAGGTGTTGATCGCATGATCGTCACCCTGACCGCCAACCCGAGCATCGACCACACCGTGATGCTCGCCAGCCCGCTGCGCCGCGGCGAGGTGCTGCGCGCCCGGGGCACCAGCTCGCAGCCCGGCGGCAAGGGCGTGAACATCTCCGGAGCGGCGTACGCAGCGGGCGTTCCCACCCGTGCCGTGCTCCCCTGCCCCGACCTCGACCCGATGGTCGCCGAGCTGCGCGCCTCGGGGCTCGACGTGGTCACCGTCGGGCCCGCCGGCCGGCCGCGGATCAACACCACCGTCACCGAGCCCGACGGCACAACGACCAAGCTCAACGGCCCGGGCGCCACCGCCACCCCGGCACTGCTCGACGCCCTCGCCGCCCGGCTCGTCAAGGAGGCCGAGCGGGCCAGCTGGGTCGTCCTCGCCGGATCACTGCCGCCCGGAGCCCCGTCCGGCTGGTACGCCGAGGTCGTGAGCGCGCTCCGCTCCACCGGCGTCCACATCGCCGTCGACACCAGCGAGGCACCTCTCGAGGCGCTCGCCGCGGGGCTCCCGTCCGGCGCACCCGACCTGCTCAAGCCCAACGCCGAGGAGCTGGCCTCCATCACCGGTTCCGACTCCCTCGAGGACCCGGCCGCCGCAGCGGCGGCGGCCCGGACCCTGGTCGACCGCGGCGTCACCGCCGTGCTCGCGACCCTCGGTGAGAGCGGCGCCGTCCTAGTCTCCGAGGAAGGTTCCTGGCACGCCACCCCACCGCCCACCGAGGTCGTCAGCACGGTCGGCGCCGGGGACAGCTCGCTGTTCGGCTACCTCCTCGCCGACCTGCGCGGACTCTCCGCCACTGAACGTCTCGCGCTCGCCGTCGCGTACGGCAGTGCAGCCGCCGGCCTCCCCGGCACCACCCTCCCCACCCCACCCCAGGTCCGCGCCGACCTCGTCACGGTTCGCGACCTCGATCCCATCACCGGAGGACTCTGATGTCCGCACTCACCGCCCCCGAGCTCGTGGCCCTCGACGCCGATCTCGGACCCGACAAGCACGACGTCATCCGTGCCCTGGCCCAGCGCGCGGCCGACTCCGGCCGAGCCACCGACCTCGACGCACTCGTCGCCGATGCGTTCGCCCGCGAGGAGGTCTCCGCGACCGGCCTCCCCGGCGGCCTGGCGATCCCCCACTGCCGTACGTCCGGGGTCGACGAGCCCGTGGTCGCCTTCGCCCGGCTCTCACCTCCGGTCGACTTCGGCGCCAAGGACGGCCCGGCCGACCTCGCCTTCCTGATCGGGGCGCCCGCGGGCGGCGACGCCACCCATCTGACCATCCTGACCAAGCTGGCCCGTGCCCTGGCCCGTCCCGAGTTCGGCCAGACCCTGCGCGAGACCGACTCGGCCGAGGAGGCTGCCCGGACCGTTCTCGACGCGGTCGGCGACGTACCCGCCCCGGCCCGGAGCGCGGCACCGGAGCCTGCCCCGGCTGCGGCGGAGAAGCGCTCCCTGGTCGCGGTGACCGCCTGCCCGACCGGCATCGCCCACACCTACATGGCCGCCGAGGCGCTCCAGGCCGCAGCCGCACGGGCCGGCGTGGAGATCGCGGTCGAGACCCAGGGCTCGGCCGGGGCGACACCGTTGCCCGCCGAGACCATCGCGAAGGCCGACGCCGCCATCTTCGCCGTCGACGTCGGTGTCCGCGACCGGAGCCGCTTCGCCGACAAGCCGCTGGTCTCCTCCGGCGTGAAGCGTCCGATCGACGACGCCGACGCGATGATCGCCGAGGCGCTCGCCGCCGCCGAGGACCCGAACGCCGCCCGCGTGGCGTCCGACAGGGGCGACTCGTCGCACTCCGCCGAGACCGCCTCGGAGAGCTGGGGCGGACGGACCCGTCGGGTCCTGATGACCGGCGTCTCCTACATGATCCCGTTCGTCGCCGCCGGCGGCCTGCTGATCGCGCTGAGCTTCCTGCTCGGCGGCTACGACATCACCGACGTCTACGGCGCGGTCATGGTCGACAACACGCTGACCAACCTGCCCGACGTCCAGGCTCTCGGTCTCGAGCACGCCCTCTTCGACAGCGGCCTCGCCGTCTATCTGGGCGCGCTGTTCTTCGTCATCGGCAAGACCGCGTTCATGCTGTTCATCCCGGCGTTGGCCGGCTACATCGCGTACGCCATCGCCGACCGCCCCGGCATCGCCCCGGGCTTCATCATGGGGGCGCTGGCCGCCAACCTGTTCGGTGTGCTCAACGCCGACGGCGTCGCGGCACCCGCGACCGGCTTCCTCGGCGCGATCGCAGGCGGGGTCCTCGCCGGCGTGATCGCCCACTGGGTCAGCGGGTGGCGCGTCCCGAGCTGGGCGCGGGGCCTGATGCCCGTGCTGGTCATCCCGCTGGTGACCTCGATCCTGGCCGGCCTGGTGATGATCATCGTGCTCGGCAAGCCGATCAACTGGCTGATGGAGCGGCTCACCGACGGGCTCGCCGCCCTGGACGGCACCAGTGCCGTCGCGCTCGGCGCCGTGCTCGGCCTGATGATGGCCTTCGACATGGGGGGCCCGCTCAACAAGGTCGCCTACAGCTTCGCCGCCACCGGCGTCGGTGCCGCCTCGCTCGCCGCCGACTCCCCCGAGCTGCGGATCATGGCCGCTGTCATGCTCGCCGGCATGGTCCCGCCGATCGCGCTGGCGCTGGCCACCGTCGTACGTCCCCAGCTCTTCACCCCCGCAGAACACGAGAACGGCAAGGCTGGGTGGCTGCTCGGCGCGTCGTTCATCACCGAGGGAGCCATCCCCTTCGCCGCCGGCGACCCGATGCGCGTCATCCCGGCGATCATGGTCGGCAGTGCCGTGACCGGTGGACTCTCCCAGCTCTTCGACGTCGGCGTCCGCGCACCGCACGGCGGCATCTTCGTCCTCTTCGCAGTCACCAACGTGCTCGGCTACCTGATCGCGCTGGCCGCCGGCGTGATCGTCGGCGCCGGCATGGTGATCGCGCTCAAGTCCCTCGGCCGCGCTCCGGTCCCGGCCGCCGCGGCCGGCTGACCCGCCAACACATCCCGCAACCCACCGAAGGAGCATCATGCCCACCCAGACCGTCACCGTCGGCTCCGCCGTCGGCCTGCACGCCCGTCCCGCCGCGATCATCTCCGAGAAGGTCGACGAGCTCGGCGCCGAGATCACGCTCGCCGTCCCGGGCGGCGAGCCGGTCGACGCGGCCTCGTCCCTGCTGATCATGACCCTCGGCGCCGCCAACGGCGACAAGGTCGAGGTCACCGGCCCCGACCAGGCTGCGGTCGAGACCATCGCCGCCCTCGTCGCGCAGGATCTCGACGCCTGAGCGAGGCGTCGCCCCCGTCGGGCGAGGAGTCACCCCCGTCGGGCGAGTTGGCGCGTACGTACCATCTCGGCCAACCTACCTGACGCCTCGGCCAGGGGTGTGCCAGCCCGCAGCACCGCTCTCGACGGCTCGGTCGTCCGATGCTGACCGAGTTACCTCGGTCGAGTCGCACTGCCTTCGCGGAGTTCCCCGAAGGCAGTGACCGTTCACCGAGGTAACTCGGTCAGCATCTCCCCGCGACGCG
>NZ_JBHVGB010000110.1:0-19569 GCF_042801335.1 Nocardioides sp. NPDC057577
GGGGATGTGTGCCTTCGGCTGCATACCTTGACGAAGGATCAGAGCGCCGCGTACGCCTCGACCCAGTCCTCCGCACGCAGATCCCGCGGCAGCACGGGCGCCTGGGATCGTCGGCGTCGCCGGGCGATCTGATCGGCGAGCCGAGCCGGGACGCCGTTGCGGCGCAGGATCTCGGCGACCCCGCGGCCTCGGCTGCTGAAGACCTTCGCCACCCACGACTGGAAGTCGCGCAGGTCCCCCTCCGGCAGCAACGGAGCGGGCCGCCGGTCGATGAGCAGCAGTCCGCCGTCGACGTTCGGCCGCGGCCGGAACGCGGTCGACGGGACGCGCCGGTCGAGGGTGAAGGTGAACCACGGCCACCACTGCGCGGTGAGCTGGGTCGTGCCGCCGACGCCCGCGCGCTTGCGGGCGACCTCCCACTGGGTGAGGAGTACGGCATGGCGCCACGTCGTCGAGGCGAGCAGGTGGCGCAGGATCGGTGTGGTCAGGTGGAACGGGACGTTGGAGACGACGACCGCGCCCTGCGGTGGCGCGTGACGCAGGATGTCGCCCTCGGCGATGCACACGTGCGTACCGGTTCGTCGGCGCAGTTCGGCGGCCCGGAGGGAGTCGATCTCGACCCCCTCCAGCGGACGGCCCAGCTCGGCCAGCGCCAGGGTGACGGCACCGTTTCCGGTGCCCCACTCGACCAGCGGACCCCGCCGCTGCGAGACGAGATGGACGATCCGGTCGAGTACCGACCTGTCGGTGAGAAAGTTCTGGCCGAGCTCGTGCCGGCCAGGGCGTACGTCGGACATGGATGCTCCTCGAGAGACGAAGGAGCCGGGCGGCATGCGGGTAGCACTCGAGAGCCGCCCGGCAGGGTGCCAGGTGGCGGCGCGAATGCGACGAGTTTGTCTGTGAGATCCGCGCCGGTCAGCGGCGGCGGATCCGAACGATCATCGTCATGCAGCAGTTACCCATGGCGCTCACGCTAGCGAAGCAGCAGCTGTGCGCGCACACGGTTTAAACACCATGCCGAGGCGTCACTTCGGTCGTTCGAGGTGGCATCTTCTTGCCATCTCGACCGACGTAGGTGACGTCTCGGCCGACGTGGGTGCCTACTCGACGTGGTGGAGGCGGCGGGCGGCCTCGGCGGTGGAACCCGAGATCGACGGGTAGACCGTGAAGGTGTTGGCGATCTGGTCGACGGTGAGCCCGGTGGAGACGGCGAGGGTGATCGGGTGGATCAGCTCGGAGGCGCGGGGGCCGACGACGACGCCGCCGATGACGACGCCGGTGCCGGGGCGGGAGATGAGCTTCACGAAGCCGTCGGAGATGCCCTGCATCTTCGCCCGCGGGTTGCCCTTGAGGTCGAGGCGGAGGGTGTCGGCGACGACCTCGCCGGAGTCGACCTGCGCCTGCGAGTAGCCCACGGTGGCGATCTCCGGCGAGGTGAAGACGTTGGCCGCGACCTCCTTGAGGTCCATCGGGATGACCGCGTCGCCGAGGAAGTGGCGCATCGCGATCCGGCCGGCCATGGCGGCCGTCGAGGCGAGCATGAAGCCACCGGTGCAGTCGCCGGCTGCGTACACGCCGTAGGCGGAGCTGCGCGAGACCTTGTCGGTGCGGATGAACCCGCCCTCGTCGAGCTCGATGCCGGCCTCCTCGAGGCCGAGGCCCTCGGTGTTGGGGATCGAGCCGAGCGCGAGGATGCAGTGACTGCCGGTGACCTCGCGGCCATCGGTCAGCCTGACGGTGACGACGTCGCCCGAACGGGTCACCGACTCCATCCGCGACTTGCTGAGGATGTTCATCCCCTGCCGCTCGAGTACGTCCTGGAGGACCGTCGCCGCGTCCGCGTCCTCACCGGGGAGGACACGGTCGCGCGAGGAGACCAGGGTGACCTGGGCGCCGAGGTTGAGGTAGGCGTTGGCGAACTCCACACCCGTGACACCCGAGCCCACGACGATCATGTGCGAGGGCAGCTCGTCGAGGTCGTAGACCTGCTCCCAGGTCAGGATCCGCTCGCCGTCGGGCTGGGCGGTGGGCAGCACCCGCGGCCGGGCGCCGGTGGCGATCAGGACCGCGTCGTTCTCGATCGCCTCCTCGGTGCCGTCCTGGGCCCGGGTCGCGATCACCTGACGCTTGTCGGCGTCGATGCGCCCGGTGCCCTTGACGATGCGGATCCCGCGGCGGGTCAACCGGCTCTCGATGTCGCTCGACTGCGCGAGCGCGAGCGACTTCACCCGCTTGTTGACCAGACCGAGGTCTGCGTAGAGCTCGGTGGCCGGGTCGCCGTGGTGGTCGCGGAAGTTGATGCCCAGGTCGCGGGCGAGCGTCATGTCCGACATCAGCTCGGAGGTGGCGATCAGGGTCTTGCTCGGCACGCAGTCGGTGAGCACCGCGCTGCCGCCGAGGCCGTCACGGTCGACGACCGTGACCTCCGCCCCGAGCTGCTGCGCGACCAGCGCCGCCTCGTATCCGCCAGGACCCCCACCAATGATCGTCACCCGCGCCATGGGCCGCATTCTTCCACGCGGTCTGGAGCGGCAGAGTCAGCCCATCGTCTTCTGACCGTCGATGGTCTCCCGGATGATGTCGGCGTGGCCGGCGTGCTGGGCCGTCTCGGCCAGGATGTGGGCGATGGCGCGGCGGTTGGACCACCGGGCAGAGGCCTCGAACCAGGGGGCCTCGGGGAGGGCATGGTCCGCGTCGAGGTCGACGGTCCGGATCAGCTCGTCGGTGGCGGCGGCCACGTCGTCGTACGCCTTGAGGACACCTTCGAGCGTCTCGTGCTCGGCGAGCACGAAGTCGGCGGCGAACTCGGCGTACTTCTCGGGAGTGAGCTCCTGCGCGACCGCTCCGCGGACGATGAAGTCGGCCCAGCCGCGCTCGACGGAGGCGACGTGCTTGACCAGACCGCCGAGACTGAGGACGGAGGCGGTCGGGGTGATCCGCGCCTGCTCGTCGGTCAGGTTGCGGACGGTGAAGCGGAGGAAGCCGCGGTGCTTCGCCAGGGTCTCGAGCAGGTCGGTGCGCTCGCGGGACGAGGTGGCGGTTGCGTTCATGACATGGACTCCTTGGTGGTGTTTCCCTCTGACACCTCCAACGCTATGAGCCCTTCAGGTCAGTTTCTGTCCGTATTCGGCGGGCACCCGAAAAGATTCGAGGACCATTACCCTGCTGGGATGACGAGCCCCGCGAACCCGACCCGCAGCGACGCGGTCCGCAACCGTGACCTCCTGGTCACCGCCGCCCGCGAGGTGCTCGCCGAGCAGGGTCTCGACGCGCCGATGTCGGCGGTCGCCAAGCGCGCCGGCGTCGGCCAGGGCACCCTCTACCGGCACTTCCCCGACCGTCTCGCCCTGGCCACGGCGGTGCTGGAGGAGAACGTACGCGACATCGAGCAGGTCGCGGCCCGCCCGGAAGCCACGCTGGCCGACGTGCTCGGCGTCGTCACCTGGCAGATGATCCACTCGACCGCCTTCCTCGGCATCATACGTTACGGCGGCGAGGAGTCCTCCCTCTTCCTGGCCGACCGCGTGCGCACCGCCGTCGACGGGCTCCCGAAGGGGGCCTACAGCACCGATGACCTCATGCTCGCCGTCGCGATGGTCTCCGGCGGGGTCCACGGCCCGACGCCGGAGGCGCGCGAGACCACCGCCCGCCGGGCGTGGGGGCTGCTCGGGATCGAGATCGGCTCGGTCGCGCCCGGCGTCTAGCCGGGTTCAGGCCGCCGACCAGCCGCCGTCGGAGGCGACCACGGCCCCGTTGATGTTCACCGAGTCGCGCGAGAGCAGGAAGGTGATCGACGCGGCGAGCTCCTCGGCGGTGGCGATCCCCGGGATCGCGACGCGCATCCCGGCCGTCCGGGACGAGCCGTAGGGCGCGCCCTCGGGCACGTGGATGCCGGTCGCGACCGCGCCGGGAGCGAGCGCGTTGATGCGCACCCCGGTCCCCGCATACTGGAACGCCGCCGACTTCGTCAGACCGACGAGGGCGTGCTTCGAGGTCGTGTACGCAGCACCGGCCGCCGAGCCGCGGAGTCCTGCCTCGGAGACGACGTTGACGATCCGACCCTCGCCCGCGGCGAGCATCCCGGGCAGCACCGCGCGCATCAGCCGCATCGGCCCGTCGACGTTGACCGAGAGGCAGCGCGCCCAGATCGTGTCGTCGATCTCGTGCGGCGCGGCGTCGTCGTCCATCACGCCGGCCACGTTGGCCAGCGCGTCAACCCGCTCTCCGGCCGCGGCCAGGACGGCCGCCGCGGTCTCGGGCGCGGTGATGTCCGCGGCCAGCGCGCTGAAGCCCGCCCCGAGCTCGGCCGCGGTCGCCGACAGTTTCTCGGCCGAGACGTCGATGCCGACCACCCGTCCGCCCTCGCCGACGATCCGGGCCGCGACCGCCTTCCCGATCCCACCCGCGGCCCCGGTGACGACCACCGTCTGACCCGCGAATCGGCCACCGGTGAGCACCTCGGCCCAGGGCTGGGGCGAGCCGATCTCGACCCCCAGGTCGACGGCCGGCCCCGCGGCCGCGACAGCCGGAGCGGCCTCGACCGTCGGCACCCCCTCCGGGATCACGCCGGTCTCGGCGACACCGACCAGCAGCCCGACGACCTCGGCCGGGAACCTGCCACCGGACATCTCGACGAGCTTGTCCAGCGGCAGCCCGAGCGCCGGCGCGAGCGCCTCCTCGGTGCCGCCGCCGGCCGCGATGATGCCGCGCAGGACTCTCCCGGCCACCGGATGGGCCAGGAAGCTGCGTACGGGCGAGGAGGGGGTGAGGGTCGACATGGCGGCGGCCTTTCGTCGGAGCGATCCGGACACGCTTGTCCGTTTCGGCTATCGTAGCCCCGAACTGCCGCTCGGGGCACTTCGCGACCCTCGCCGGCGCTCCGGGCTCCCACCCCACGAGAGGAGCCGCGCCATGACCCTGCCGCGCTGCCAGAACCCGGTCACCCACGAGCGCGCCGTCGAGATCAGCGAGCGCTACACCGCCGAGCGCGAGCGCCGGGTGCGTCCCGACGGGACCGCGCAGTATCGGCCGGCCGCGGCCGAGTTCGGCTACTTCGCCGAGGACCCCTACACCGCGCGCGCCGAACGCGAGCCGGTCCGTGACGTGGTCGATGTCGCGGTCGTCGGCGGTGGCTTCGGCGGCATCCTCGCCGGCGCGCGGCTGCGCCAGCAGGGCATCGGATCGGTGCGCGTGGTCGAGAAGGGCGGCGACTTCGGCGGCACCTGGTACTGGAACCGCTACCCCGGCATCCACTGCGACATCGACGCGGCCGTCTACCTGCCGCTGCTCGAGGAGACCGGGTACGTCCCGCGATGGAAGTACGCCCCCGGCGAGGAGATCCGACAGCACGCCGTGCGCATCGCCGAGAAGTTCGACCTCTACGAGGGCGCGCTCTTCTCGACCGCCGTGACCTCGCTGACCTGGGACGACGCCGACCAGCGCTGGCTGGTGACCACCGACCGCGGCGACGAGTTCCGAGCGACGTACGTCATCACGGCGACCGGCACGCTGACCGAGCCGAAGCTGCCCGGCATCCCCGGGATCGAGTCGTTCACGGGTCACACCTTCCACACCTCGCGCTGGGACTACGGCTACACCGGCGGCACCCCCGAGGGCGGCATGACCGGCCTCGCCGACCGGAAGGTCGGCATCGTGGGCACCGGTGCGACCGGCATCCAGGCGGTGCCGAAGCTCGCCGAGGACGCCGAGCACCTCTACGTCTTCCAGCGCACGCCCTCCACGGTCGGCGTACGCGGCCAGCGCCCGCTCACCGCCGCCGACCTCGGCGCGGACCGCCCGGGCTGGGCCACCGAGCGCCGCGAGAACTTCCTGCGGCTCGTCTCCGGCGAGGCCGTCCCGGGCGTCGACGAGGATCTCGTCGACGACGCCTGGACCGAGTCCGCGGCCCTGCTCGAGAAGCTGCTGCCCAGCTTCCGCCGCGACTTCGAGCCGAGCTTCGAGGCCGCGTACGAGGACCTCGACCACGCCACGATGGAACGGATCCGCGCCCGCGTCACCGAGATCGTCGAGGATCCGGGGACCGCGTCGGCGCTCCAGCCCTGGTATCGCTATGCCTGCAAGCGGCCGACGTTCTCCGACACGTATCTGCCGGCGTTCAACCGCGACAACGTCACCCTCGTCGACACCGCCGACTCCCACGGCATCGAGCGGATGACCGAGCGCGGCGTGGTCGTGGGCGGGGTCGAGTACGAGATCGACGCTCTGGTCTTCGCGACCGGGTTCTCCGTCGGCGTCTCGGGGATCACCTCGGGCAGGCTGCCGGTGACCGGTCGCGGCGGGCTCCAGCTCCTCCACGCCTGGGCGACCGAAGGGCCGCGCAGCCTCCACGGCTTCGCGTCCCACGGCTTCCCCAACCTCCTCAAGATGGGCTCGCTCCACAACGCCAACAGCGTGAACTTCAGCCACATCCTCGACGAGCAGGCCGTCCACGCCGCGGCTCTCATCGCCGCCGCCGAGACCCGCGGCGCTCTCGTCGAGCCGTCCCGCGAGGCCGAGGACGCCTGGGCCCGCCGACTCGCCGAGGGCGCCCCGCAGCACGCGTGGTTCCACGCCGAGTGCACGCCGGGCTACTACAACGCCGAGGGCAGGGGTCGCCCCGACGTCCCCACTGGCTACCCCGGCTCCGCCGTCGCCTTCCACGAGGAGCTCCGCGTCTGGCGCGAGACCTCCGTCGACGAGGCGCTCGGCTCCCGCGCCTGACCCGGAGACGCGACGAGGCCCGGACCCGCAGCTGCGGACCCGGGCCTCGTACGTCGGATCAGAGGTTGATCATGTGACCCGCGATGCCGTGGATGGCCTCCTTGACGGCCTCGGAGAGGGTCGGGTGCGCGAAGATGTTGCGCCCGATCTCGTCGGCGGTGAGGTCCCACTGCTGCGCGAGGGTCAGCGCCGGGAGCTGCTCGGTGACGTCGGGACCGATCAGGTGGGCGCCGAGGAGCTCGTTGTGCTCGGCGTCGGCGACGATCTTCACGAAGCCGACCGCGTCGCCCAACCCCATCGCCTTGCCGTTGGCCGAGAACGGGAACTTCGCCGTCTTGACGTCGTAGCCCTTCTCCTTGGCCTGCTCCTCGGAGTAGCCGAAGGAGGCGATCTGAGGCTGGCAGTAGGTCGCCCGCGGCACCATGTCGAAGTTGATCTCCATGGTCTCGGCCCCGGCGATGGTCTCGGCGGCGACGATGCCCATGGCCTCGGCCACGTGGGCGAGCATGAACTTCCCGGTGCAGTCACCGATGGCGTACACGTTCTCGACGTTGGTGCGGCCGCGGCCGTCGATCGCGATGGCCTTGCGGTCGGTCAGCTCGATGCCGACGTTCTCGAGGCCGTAGCCCTCCACCCGCGGCGCGAAGCCGAAGGCGGCCAGGAACTTGTCGGCCTCGATGACGGTCTCTTCGCCCCCGGCGGCCGGCGCGACGGTCACCTTGACGCCCGAGCCGGTGTCCTCGACGCCCTTGACGGCGGTCGAGGTGAGCACGTTGACGCCCAGCTTCTTGTAGTGCTTCGCCAGCTCCTTGGACACCTCGGCGTCCTCAGTGGGCACCATCCGGTCGAGGAACTCGACGATGGTGACGTCGACACCGAAGTTCTTCAGGACGTACGCGAACTCCACACCGATCGCGCCGGAGCCGCCGATCACGATGGACTTCGGCAGGTTGGCGTCGAGGATCTGCTCCTCGTAGGTGACGATGTTCTGGCCGTTCGGCACGACGCCCGGGACGCTGCGGACCGTGGCGCCGGTGGCGATGATCAGGTTGTCGAAGGTGTAGTCGGTGTTCGCACCGTCCTTCGCGACCGTGATCGACTTCGGACCGGTCAGCGTGCCCCAGCCGTCGATCTCGGTGATCTTGTTCTTCTTCATCAGGAAGTGGACGCCCTTGACGATCCCGGCGCTCACCTGGCGGGAGCGCGCGTGGGTCGTGGAGAACTCGAGGTGGGCGTCACCGACGATCCCGAACTTCTGCTTCTCCTTCGGGTCGTTCAGCGTGTGGGCCAGCTCCGCGTTCTTCAGCAGCGCCTTGGACGGGATGCACCCGACGTTGAGACAGACACCGCCCCAGTACTTCTCTTCGACGACGGCGACGGACTTGCCGAGCTGAGCGGCACGGATGGCGGCGACGTAGCCACCAGGGCCAGCGCCGAGGACGAGAACATCAAAGTGGGTCACGCGGTCAAGGGTAGTCCGGCAATACCAGATAGATCCCAAGCGGGTGAGGACTGGGCGGTAACCTCGTGACCTGTGACTCTCTACGCGGCCTATGGCGTCAATCTCGACCCGGCGTTGATGAGCGAGCGGTGCCCGCATTCGCCGTTGCGTACGACCGGGTGGCTGGGCGGTTGGCGGCTCACCTTCGGGGGCGAGGACAACGTGCTCGGCGACGGACCGACGGCCACGATCGTCCAGGACCCGTTCGAGCAGGTCTTCGTCGCGGTCTACGACGTCGTGGACCAAGACATGGAAGCGCTGGAGAAGTGGGAACTGGCCGACATCGGCCTCTACTTCAAGACCAAGGTGCGGATCTCCGCTCTCGCCGAGGATCTCCTCTGCGAGACCTACGTCCTGGACACGTACGAGGGTGGCATCCCGGACGCCCGCCAGCTGGGCGCGCTGGCCGACGCCGCCGAGGCGGCCGGGGCGCCGGCCGACTACGTGCACGCGATACGTACGCGGCCCTGCCGGTCCAACGACTGAGCCGGTCCGGTCAGGTCTAAACTCAGCGAGTGACCACGCCTTACGAACTCGCCAAGGAAGCCGCCTCCGCTCTCGCGGAGAAGACCGGCGTCGAGAAGCACGACATCGCGCTGGTGCTGGGCTCGGGCTGGCTGCCCGCAGCCGACGCGCTCGGCGAGGACTACACCGAGATCGCCACCACCGACCTGCCCGGCTTCAGCGCCGCCGCGGTCGCCGGTCACAGCGGCAAGATCCGCTCGATCCGGTCGGCGAGCGGTCGCAACCTGCTGGTCTTCCTCAGCCGTACGCACTACTACGAGGGCAAGGGCGTCGCCGCGGTCGTGCACCCGATCCGCACGGCGGCCGCGGCCGGCTGCTCGACGATGGTGCTCACCAACGGCTGCGGCGGGCTCAACCCGTCCTGGTCGCCGGGCACCCCGGTCCTGATCAAGGACCACATCAACCTCACCGCCACCTCTCCGCTGGTCGGCGCCAACTTCGTCGACCTCACCGACCTCTACTCCTCGCGCCTGCGAGGGCTGGCGAAGCAGGTCGACTCCTCCCTGGACGAGGGCGTGTACGTCCAGTTCCCCGGTCCCCACTACGAGACCCCGGCCGAGGTGAAGATGGCCGGCATCATCGGCGGTGACCTGGTCGGCATGTCGACCACCCTCGAGGCGATCGCGGCCCGCGAGGCGGGGATGGAGATCCTCGGGATCTCGCTCGTCACCAACCTCGCCGCCGGCATCTCTGACCAGCCGCTCGATCACGCCGAGGTCCTCGAGGCCGGCCGGAACGCCGCGACCCGGATGGGCGCGCTTCTCGGCGATCTGTTGCCCAAGATCTGAGTCACCGCTTGGTTCGTCGCTTGCCGCGGGATCGTTCTTCGGGGTTGGTCTGGGCCGCCGACCCGATCTCGAGTGTTTCTCGACCTGCCCCGGAGTAAAGGACGGCCTACGGCCGCCGGCTGCGCCGGTCGCCTTCGGCGATCCTTGACACCGGACCATGTCGAGAAAGATTTGGCTGGCTATCGGGGCGGCGGCCCGGGTGTGGTCGCTAGGTGCTGGCTCCTCCGGAGGTAGCCGATTCCGGGGTGAAAGAAAATTCTCTTTCACCTCCAACCCGGCCCCTCCGGCGAGGGGTGTCCGAGCCCGAACGAAAATTCGTTCACCACACAGGCCAGCCACCCTTCCCAAGCGCGTGCCCAACCCAATCTCCCGCACCAAACCCCTGCCGCCGGCCCGATAACCAGCCAAATCTTTCTCGGCGACGGCCGGTGTCAAGGACCGCGAAGCGGCCGGCGAAGCCGGCGGCCGAAGGCCGTCCTTTACTCCGGACGCCGCCGAGAAGACCCTCCAAGAAAGGGTCGGCGGCAAACACCAGCCACCAAAACACAGTCCGAACAAGGCCAAATCACCGCGGCCCAACCGACCCGGTGCCTGATCTTCGATCTTCCGGCACCCGATGACCTAGGGTCAGATCATGGTCCCCACAGATCGATCTGCGCTCGTCGTCCGGGCCCGGGAATGGCTTGCCGATGACCCGGATGCACAGACCCGAGCAGAGCTCGAGAGCCTCCTGACCTCCACCGCTCCGGAGGCGACGGCCGAGCTGGCCGACAGGTTCTCGGGCATGCTGCAGTTCGGCACCGCCGGGCTGCGGGGCGCGCTCGGAGCCGGGCCCAACCGGATGAACCGGGTGGTCGTGATCAAGGCCGCCGCGGGGCTGGCGCGTTACCTGCTCGCGACCGGCGCGCAGGGTCCGGTGGTGATCGGCTACGACGCCCGGCACAACTCCGACGTCTTCGCACAGGACACTGCCCAGGTGATGACCGGAGCGGGCCTCCACGCGTTGGTGATGCCGCGCTCGCTGCCGACCCCGGTGCTGGCGTACGCCGTCAAGGCGCTGGACGCAAGCGCCGGTGTGATGGTGACGGCCAGCCACAACCCGCCGCAGGACAACGGCTACAAGGTCTACCTCGGTGACGGGTCGCAGATCGTGCCGCCGGCCGACGTCGAGATCGCGAAGCGGATCGCGGCGGTCGACAAGGTGAGCTCGGTCCCGCAGGGTCCGGCCGGCCAGACGATCAGCGAGGACCTCGTCGACAGCTATCTCGACACGGTCGTCGGGCTCCTCGCCGAAGGCGGCCCGCGCGACCTCGAGACCGTCTACACGCCGCTGCACGGTGTCGGCGGCGACCTGGTGCACCTGGCGATGAAGTTCGCCGGTTTCCCCGAGCCGTTCGTGGTCAAGGAGCAGGAGCGGCCCGACCCCGACTTCCCGACCGTCGCCTTCCCCAACCCCGAGGAACCCGGCGCGATGGACCGGGCGATGGCGCTGGCGAGCAAGAAGGGCGCCGATCTGGTCATCGCCAACGACCCCGACGCCGACCGCTGCGCCGCCGCCATCCCGGTCGGCAAGAAGTGGCGGATGCTGTCCGGTGACGAGGTCGGCGCGCTGCTGGCGACCCACCTGATCCGCAAGGGCGTGAAGGGGACGTACGCCTCCTCGATCGTCTCCTCGTCGTTGCTCGGCAAGATCGCCGCGGCCGCCGGGCAGGCGTACGCCGAGACGCTCACCGGCTTCAAGTGGATCTCCCGCGCACCCGGGCTCGCGTTCGGCTACGAGGAGGCGCTGGGCTACTGCGTCGACCCCGAGCACGTACGCGACAAGGACGGCATCTCGGCGCTGCTGCTCCTGTGCGAGCTGGCCGCGTCGCTGAAGGCGGAGGGTCGTGACCTGGCCGACCTGCTCGACGAGCTCGCGGTCGAGCACGGCCTGCACGCCACCACCCAGCTCTCCATCCGGCTCGAGGACCCGGCTCAGATCGCGGGCGCGATGCAGCGTCTCCGTGACCGGCCGGTGACCGCCCTGGCCGGGGCCGCCGTGCAGCAGCTCGACGACCTCACGACCGGTATCGGCGGTCTGCCGCCGACCGACGGGATCCGCTATCAGCTGGCCGGCGGGTCACGCGTGATCGTGCGGCCGAGCGGCACCGAGCCCAAGATCAAGTGCTACCTCGAGGTCGTCGAGCCGGTCGGCTCGCCGGAGGCGCTGACGCAGGCCCGTACGGACGCCGAGATCGCCCTCGGCGCGCTCAAGGTCGACATCCGCGCCGCCCTCGGCGTCTAGCCTCCCGGCTGGCTCGACCGGCGTTGTCAGACCGGCGTCGTCAGACCAGGAGCAGGACCACGAAGGCGACGGCCACGACGCCGGTGACCACGATCAGCGGCCAGTCCCAGCTGCGGCGTACGTCCTCGGCGAGGGCGAACTGCTCGTCGGAGTCGCGCTTGATCCGGCGCCGGTCGCGGGCATCCTGGGCCAGCGCGTTGAGCCGGTCCTCGATGAAGTCGGCGTGGTTGCTCAGCGGCTTGTGGTCGCGCTTGGTGCCCTTGATCGCCTCCCGCATCGGACGCCCGACGGCGCCGCTGACGTAGGTGCGGCCGCCCGCGTAGGCGCCGAGGGTGCGGCCGACCGAGACGCTCTCCAGAGCGGCCATCGGGAAGCGCACCGTCGAGAACAGGTGGTGGAGCACGAAGTCGCCCTCGCTGACCCCGACCTTGGTGCGGATGAACGCGGCGTACGCGACCAGCGCGAAGAGCACCCCGCCGGCCGTCGTCTCGGGGTGCCAGCCGGTGACGGCATCGATCACGATGACCGCGACCGCGCCCCCTGCCGCAAGGAGTCCCCACGTGGTGCTGCTGGAGTTGCGGAACCACTCCTCGGGCTGATCTTCGTTCACGGCGCAAACCTTAGCCTTCGCGAGGTAGATGCATATGCTGAGCCTGTGCCTACCCCCGCAGAGATCGCGAAGCTGATCGATCACACCCTCCTCAAGCCCGAGGCGACCCGCGCCGACGTCGACGCGCTGATCGCTGAGGCCGCCGAGCTCGGCACCTACTCGGTGTGCGTCTCGCCGTCGATGCTCCCGGTCACGGTCCCGGACGGCCTGAAGGTCGCCGTGGTCTGCGGCTTCCCCAGCGGCAAGCACCTGTCCACGGTCAAGGCCGCCGAGGCCGCGGCCGCGGTCGAGGCCGGCGCCGACGAGATCGACATGGTGATCGACATCGGTGCCGCGAAGGAGAAGCGCTACGCCGACGTGGAGGCCGACATCGCCGCCGTGCGTGCCGCGGCTCCGGCCCCGACGGTGCTGAAGGTGATCATCGAGTCCGCCGCGCTGGCCGACGACGAGATCGTGGGCGTCTGTCAGGCCGCCGTCAACGCCGGCGCGGACTTCGTGAAGACCTCGACCGGCTTCCATCCGGCCGGTGGCGCGACGGTCGAGGCGGTCGCGCTCATGCGCAAGACCGTGGGACCCGACCTGGGCGTCAAGGCGTCCGGCGGTGTCCGCACCAGGGAGCAGGCCGAGGCCATGATCGCCGCCGGCGCGACCCGCCTGGGCGTGTCCGGATCGCGGGCTCTGCTCTCCGGCGCGGCGCCGACAGCGGGCTACTGACGTCGCCGACTGAAAGAAAAGTTTCTTTCACGGGATAATCATCTTCCGTGCATGCTCAGGTCATCGTCCTCGCCGGTCCCTCAGGAGCCGGCAAGTCCCGCCTGGCCGAGCGGCTGGGCCTCCCGGTCCTAAGATTGGACGACTTCTACAAGGACGGCTCCGACCCCTCGCTCCCCCGGATCACCGAGGGCCCCAACGCCGGTCTCGTCGACTGGGACCACCCCGACTCCTGGCATCCCGATGACGCGATGAAGGCGATCACGGCGCTCTGCGAGACGGGAACCGCCGACGTACCCGTCTACGACATCGCCCACGACGGCCGCACCGGCTGGCAGTCGCTGACCCGCGGGGACGCGCCCTTCTTCGTCGCCGAGGGGATCTTCGCCCAGGACATCGTGGCCGAGTGCCGCGAGGCGGGCCTGCTGGCCGCCGCCTACTGCGTCACCCACTCACCGACGGTGACCTTCTGGCGCCGGCTCACCCGCGATCTCCGCGAGCGCCGCAAACCACCGTTCGTGCTGGTCAAGCGGGGCCTGGCGCTGATGCGCGCACAGCCGCAGGTCGTCGCGGACGCGGTCGCCAAGGGCTGCACCGCCGTCTACCCGAAGCACGGCTACGTCGCCATCGGACGCCTCACAGGGCCGCGTACGCGTCCTTGATCTCGTGGATCAGGTCGACCCGCTCGTCGTAGGGCAGGAACGCGGACTTCATCGCGTTGGTCGTCAGCCGCTGGAGCTCGGGCAGCCCCCAGCCGAAGGCCTCCACGATGCCGGCCATCTCCGCCGACATCGAGGTCCGTGACATCAGTCGGTTGTCGGTGTTGATGGTGACTCGGAACCCGAGGTCGTAGAGCAACCCGATCGGGTGCTCGGCGATCGACTTCGCCGCCCCGGTCTGCACGTTGGAACGAGGACAGAGCTCGAGCGGGATCCGCCGGTCCCGGACGTACGCAGCGAGCCGGCCGAGCCGCGGCGCCTCGCCCTCCTCGAGCGTGATGTCGTCGACGATGCGTACGCCGTGCCCGAGCCGGTCGCAGCCGCAGGGGTGCACCGCCTCCCAGATCGAGGGCAGCCCGAAACCTTCGCCGGCGTGGATGGTGAAGCGCATGTTGTCGGCGGCGAGCTGCTCGAACGCCGCCAGGAAACGGCTCGGCGGGAAGCCCTTCTCAGGTCCCGCGATGTCGAAACCGGCGACGCCGCGGTCGCGCCAGGCGACCGCGAGATCGGCGATCTCGGTGGCATGGGCGGCCTGCCGCATGGCGGTGAGCAGCTGGCGTACGACGATCTTCCGACCGCTCGCCTCGACCCTCGCCGTGCCCTCGTCGAACCCGGTCTGGACTGCCGCGACGACTTCCTCCAGCTCGCCACCGTTGGCCAGGTGCAGCTCCGGTGCCCAGCGGACCTCGGCGTAGACGACGCCGTCCTCGGCGAGGTCCTCGACGCACTCCCGAGCCACCCTCGTCAGCGCGGGCAGCGTCTGCATGACCGCCAGCGTGTGCGCGAAGGTGTCGAGGTAGCGCTCCAGCGACCCCGAGTCCGCGCTGGTCACGAACCATTCCTCCAGCGCGACCGGATCGTCCTGGGTCCCCTCCGGCAGCTGGTGACCCACCTCAGCGGCGAGCTCGACGAGTGTCGAGGGACGTACGCCACCGTCGAGGTGGTCGTGGAGCAGCACCTTCGGGGCGGCCTTGATCTGCATGTCGGACGGTTCCATGGGCCCATTATTCCGTATGCCGCTAGATTCCGGGGGTGCGTACATTCACCACTCTCCAAGAAGTCTCCGACGCCGCAGGCACCGAGATCGGCACCGGCGAATGGCTCCAGGTCGACCAGGACCGCGTCAACGCCTTCGCTGACGCCACCGGCGACCACCAGTGGATCCACGTCGACGAGGAGCGGGCCAAGGAGGGTCCCTTCGGGGGCACCATCGCCCACGGCTACCTGACGCTGTCGCTGATCCCCTACCTCGGTGTCAGTGTCTACTCGCTCGAGACTCCCGGCGCGAAGCTCAACTACGGCCTCAACAAGGTCCGGTTCCCCACCCCGGTCCTGGTCGGCTCCCGCATCCGTCCGGTCATCACCTTCGGCGAGGTCACCGAGCTCCCCACCGGCCTCCAGCTCGTCGTGAAGACCACGATCGAGATCGAGGGCTCCGCCAAGCCGGCATGTGTCGCCGAGTCGGTCGTACTCCTGCTGGAGGCCTGAGCCCCGCTCAGGAGTAGTCGGCCCACAGACGCTGGGTCGTGCCGTCGACGGTCATCTCGCCGCCATAGGGCACGATCCACTGCGGTCGGGTGTGCCCGAACGGTGGGCCGACGACGACCACCGCGTCGGGGTTGTAGCGAGCGACGGTCTCGATCGCCGCGTCGCGCTGCTCGGAGCGCTTGGTGGCGCGCTCCTCGGCGCTCGGGCGGCGCTCGAAGTCGGAGGTCGGCGGGCGGGCGACGATCACCGCGTCGATCGCCTCGAGCAGCCCGCGCTCGCCCAGCGAGCGCGCGATCCAGCCGAACTCCTGCGCCGGGATGAGCTCCTCGGAGGTCTCCAGCAGGAGTACGCCGCCCGCCACCACCCCCGGGTCGGCCGGGAAGCGTCCGGCGGTGAGCGCCCACTGGAGGATCTCGATGCAGCCGCCCCAGGTGCGACCGGTCACCTCGCGGGCCGGCCCGGCCCAGGTCCACGGCTCGGTCGCCTCACGCTCGCCGTACTCGGACAGCGCGCGCGGGTCGTTCCAGTCGTGGCCGATGTCCTCGGACTCCCCGGGCTCGGTGATCTCGAGTCGCTCGCCGGTCAGCAGCGCCGCCTTCAGCGAGGCCTCGTGGATCGGGTCGAGACCCGGGCCCGGCCCGAGGTGGACCTGGGTCGAGCCGCCGTGGAAGGCCGCGACGCCGTTGGTCCACAGCCAGTTGAGCAGGTTGGTGTTGTCGCTGTAGCCGAGGAACGGCTTCGGGTCCTGACGGACCAGATCCGCGTCGAGGTGCGGGATCACGGTGATCTGGTCCTCGCCCCCGATGGTGGCCAGCACCGCCCGGATCTCCGGATCGCCGAACGCGGCATTGAGGTCGGCCGCGCGCTCCTGCGGCGGCGCACCGACCTTCCGGGTCGTCGGATACTCCACCGGCACCAGCCCGGTCGTCTCGGTCAACCGCGTCAGGGCCTGCTCGTGGATCGCGGGGCCCACCCCCGGCGCGGCGAACGAGGGTGACAGGACCGCGACCTTGTCGCCCGCGACGGCCTTGGGTGGCTTGACGATCTTCATGGGTGAAGTCTGGCCTCTGGCTGTCCCACGGGGCGACTGGTTATCGCCCGCCCTCCGCTGGTCGAGCCGGATTCGTGAGGGACGAACGAATCCGTGTCGAGACCAACACGGTGCCCTCCGCGCTCGATGGGACTGTGTTGGTCTCGACACGCTCGACCGGCGGCTAGCCGATCCGGTCGAGGATCAGCGGCGTCGCCTCGTACGCAGCCCCGTCCCCGATCTCGTAGCCACCCTCCAGCGCGGCGAGCGCGCGGTCGAAGCGCTCAGGGGTGTCGGTGTGCAGCGTGAACAGCGGCGCCCCGGCAGCGACCGAGTCGCCCGGGCGAGCGTGCCAGGTGACGCCGGCCCCGGCCTGGACGGCGTCCTCCTTGCGCTCCCGCCCGGCGCCGAGGCGCCAGGCCGCGAGCCCGACGGCCATCGCGTCGAGCCGGGTGAGCACCCCGGACGAGGACGCGGTGACCACATGGGTCTCGCGCGCGACCGGCAGCGGCGCCGAGGGGTCTCCGCCCTGCGCCGAGATCATCGCCCGCCAGGCGTCCATGGCCCCGCCGGAGGCGAGTACGTCGGCGGGGTCCGGGCCGGACACACCGGCCGCGGCCAGCATCTCCCGCGCCAGCGCGACGGTGAGCTCGACGACGTCGGCGGGCCCGCCGCCGGCCAGGACCTCGACCGACTCGGTGACCTCGATCGCGTTGCCGGCGGTCAGACCGAGCGGGGTGGCCATGTCGGTCACGAGCGCGACCGTGTTGACGCCCGCGTCCGTCCCGAGGTCGACCATGGTGCGCGCCAGCTCTTGCGCGGAGGTGAGCGTCTTCATGAACGCCCCGGCGCCGACCTTGACGTCGAGCACCAGTGCCCCGGTGCCCTCGGCGATCTTCTTGGACATGATCGAGGAGGCGATCAGCGGGATCGACTCGACGGTGCCGGTGACGTCGCGCAGCGCGTAGAGCTTGCGGTCGGCCGGGGCCAGCCCCTCGCCGGCCGCACAGATCACCGCGCCGACGGAACCGAGCTGGGCCAGCATCTCCTCGTTGGACAGCGACGCGCGCCACCCGGGGATCGACTCGAGCTTGTCGAGCGTGCCGCCGGTGTGACCGAGCCCGCGGCCGGACAGCTGCGGCACCGCCACCCCGCACGCCGCGACCAGGGGCGCCAGCGGCAGCGTGATCTTGTCGCCCACGCCGCCGGTGGAGTGCTTGTCGGCGGTAGGCCGGTCCAGGGAGGAGAACGACATCCGCTCCCCCGAGGCGATCATCGCCGCGGTCCACCGCGCGATCTCGCGCCGGGACATCCCGTTGAGCAGGATCGCCATGTTGAGCGCCGACATCTGCTCCTCGGCGACCTCCCCGGCCGTGTAGGCCGCGATCATCCAGTCGATCTGCGAGTCGCTCAGCTCGCCACCGTCGCGCTTGGCGAGGATCACCTCGACCGCATCATGCTGTGACATGGGTACCACCCTAGGCATCAGGCCAGAGCCTCCGGCCCGAAGGCGTCCGGAAGGACCTCGGACATCGGCCGCACGCCCGAGACGGTCATCAGCAGCAGCTCCGGGCCGCCGTTCTCCCAGAGCAGCTGACGGCAACGGCCGCAAGGCATGATGACCTCGCCGGAGCCGTTGACGCAGACGACGTGGGTGAGGCGGCCGCCGCCGGTCATGTGCAGCGAGGAGACCAAGCCGCACTCGGCGCACAGCGTCACACCGTAGGCCGCGTTCTCCACGTTGCAGCCCTGGAGCAGGCGCCCGTCGTCCGCGTATCCGGCGACTCCGACGCGGAACTCGGAGTAGGGCGCGTACGCATGTTTTGCGGCCTCGACCGCCTGCGCGCGCAGGCCTTCCCAGTCAAAGCCCTCTGTGGCGTACGTCTGCTTCTCGGTCATGGTTCGACCTTAAAGCCTGTCCGGACAACCAAGCACAAGCCAGGAGGCTTAGGCTTCGTCGAGATCAAAAGTTGGTAACCGTTCGCGTAATCCCTGGCAATGCTCGGTCTTTGGGGAGAACGTTCGGACATGAATGTCCTTTGCGCCGCGCTTCGCGGAGCAACGACCTGGAGGCACCAGTGAAGAACACCATCAAGAAGGCCGCCGCCGGCGGCTTCGCCGCGGTCCTGACCGCTGCCGCGCTCGCCGCGTGCGGAGAGGCGCCGGCCGAGCGCGCTGGGGAGGGCAACAGCGACTACCTTCCCTGCATCGTCTCCGACGAAGGCGGGTTCGACGACAAGTCGTTCAACCAGCTCAGCTTCGAGGGCGTGAAGGAAGCCGCCGACGAGCTCGGCTCGAAGTTCAAGGACGTCGAGTCCAACAGCCCCAACGACTACACCTCCAACCTGGAGAGCCTGGTCGGACAGGGCTGCGACACCATCGTCACCGTCGGCTTCGCGCTCTCGGCCGCGACCATCGAGTCCGCCAAGGCCAACCCCGAGACCGAGTACGTCCTGATCGACGACGCGGCCGACGCCGACTTCGACGGCAAGACGGACGCGGAGAACATCAAGCCGATCCTCTACGACACCGCCCAGGCCGCGTTCCTGGCCGGCTACGTCGCCGCCGACTACACCAAGACCGGCGTCGTCGGCACCTACGGCGGCCAGCCGTTCCCGACCGTGACGATCTTCATGGACGGGTTCAAGCAGGGCGTCGAGTACTACGCGAAGACGAAGAACAAGGACGTCAAGGTCGTCGGCTACGAGGGCGGCGAGAAGGGCTCCTTCACCGGCGAGTTCGTGGCCAACGAGAAGGCCACCAACACCGCCCGCCAGATCATCGACCAGAACGCCGATGTGATCCTGCCGGTCGGCGGCCCGATCTACCAGGGTGCGCTCACCGCGATCGACGACTCCGGCAAGGACGTCGCCCTGATCGGTGTCGACGCCGACTTCTACGAGACCGACCCGAACACCCAGGACGTCGTGCTCACCTCCATCCTGAAGAACATGAAGACCTCCACCACGGACGTCATCCTCGCCGCGGGTGAGGACAAGTTCGACGCGACGCCGTACGTCGGCACGCTCGAGAACGACGGGGTCGGCCTGGCGCCGTTCCACAACTTCGAGTCGAAGGTCTCCGAGACCCTCCCCGACGAGATCGAGGAAGTCACCGCCGGCATCAAGGACGGCTCGATCAAGGTCAACTCCTACCTGGCCGAATGATCTAGCTCTCACGAGCAGTGCGAGGG
>NZ_JBHVGB010000111.1:0-19342 GCF_042801335.1 Nocardioides sp. NPDC057577
GGGCCCGGAGCATGCCCACCGCCTCGGCCAACCCCTCGGGGCGCCGATAGGTGAGCATGCCCACCCAGACCGGCTGGGTCATCGGATCGTGACCGTCACCCAGTCAGACCGAGAGATGTTGCCGAGCGGGTCCACTGCCTCGATCTTGTACTTCTGCGACGAGCCGCTGGTGCGGGCGGTGTCGGTGAAGGTCATCGCGGTGTGCTTCCAGAACGGGGCCGAGACCTTGACGGTCTTGATCGGCGTCGAGTCCAACGTCCCGCGGTAGAGCTTGTAGGTGACGGTCGCGTTGTCCTTGTCGGGGTTGCCCGGCCACTTCAGCGTCGCCTTGCCCGTCGACGGCGAGGAGCCGGTCAGCTTCCACGCCGCCCCCTTCAGCGTCGGACCGACCTTGTTCGGCGCGACGTCCTTGACGGCGAACCGCACCAGGCCCTGCTGGGCGACGCCGTTGACCTTCAGGAACTCACCGCCGTAGACCACGTAGCTGGAGTTGGCGGTCACCGTCCAGGTCGACTGCTGAGCGCTGGTGTAGGTGCCGTTGGTCCACTTGGGGTACCACTCCAGGAACTCCGGGCGCGGGGTTCCGGGGTGGTCGGGGTAGTCGTACTTGTCGTCGGCGATGTTGGTGCCGCGTACGTCCTGGGTGACGGCGGTGGCGTGGTACCAGCTGCGCGGCTTGGTCTCCGGGAAGCCGCCGGAGGTGCCGCAGTGGTGCTTGTGGCTGGCCTGGTAGACGGCGTCGGCGGTCGGCCAGATGGCGTAGGTGTCGCCGTGGCAGTCCTCGAGCCAGGTCAGCTTGCCGGTGGCCCAGTCGGACTTGAAGGAGCCCTCGGAGTTGCCGCCGCTGCCGTAGTTGTAGCCGGTGCCGTAGAAGCTGGTGCCGTCGGACTCGAGGGAGAGGATCGCCGCCTCCGTGCCGCCGTTGCGGATCTCGTCGTTGACCGGCAGTGCCAGCGAGCTGCCCGAGGAGACCTCGAGCCTGGCCAGGCCGTAGCCCGGCTTCGAGGAGCCGTTGACGCTGGTGAACGCGCCGCCGATCACGATCTTGGTGCCGTCGGAGGAGACCACGATGTCGTTGACGTTGCCGCCGGCGACCTTCGGGTTCATCGGCAGCAGGCCGGTGCCGGTGTCGCCGGGCTTGACGGCGGCGACCTTCGTACGTGCCGTGTTGTCGGCAGAGGTGAACACGCCACCGTAGAAGACCGCGCTGGAGGTGGCCGCGACCGCGTTGGTGGTCGAGTTGAAGATCGGCCGGAAGCTCGTCGCCTTGCCGGTCGCGAGGTCGATCGCAGCACCCCGGTAGCGGTTGACGCCGTCGACCTGGGTGAAGCCGCCGGCGACGTAGAGCAGCTTCTTGTCGGGCGAGAGCGCCATGTCCTTGACCTGGCCGTTGAACTTCGGCGCGAAGCCGGTGACCAGGGCACCGGTCGAGAGCCGGTAGGCCAGCATGTTCGACCGGGCCGTCTCGCTCGTGCCGGCCGCGGCACCCGCCGGGCGGGCAGAGGTGAAGCTGCCGCCGACGTAGACGATGTCGCCGACGATCACCTGCTTCCAGGCGACGCCGTTGATCTGCACGGTGGGAAGGACGTCGGCGGAGACCGTCTTCGGGAGGTCGGTGTCGGTCGGCGCGGTGTCCGCGGATGCGGAGGTCACCGAGGTCGCCAGGGTCAGGCTCGTTGCCACGAGCACCAGCACAGCCAGGATCGGCTTCATCACATCTCTCATCGTGGGGGGAGGGTTATCGCTGGGGTCGGCCCTTGAAGACCACCACGTCGGCGCCGTTGCCCAGATCGAGCTCGACGCGTACGGGACGGGCTTGCTCGGGGATCTGGAAGACGTAGACGCCCTTGGCCGACTCGCCGTCGGCGACCGAGGCCGGGAACGGCACCTCGCCGTCGGAGGCGACGCTGACCGCAGGGGTGCGCTCGGGACCGTAGTAGGCGTTGACCACACCGAGCGCCAGGTCGAGCTTCTTCCCGGTCTGGTTCTTCACCTTCACGGTGATCGCGAGCGCCGGGCCGCCGATCTCGCCGGGCAGGCTCGCCGTGGCCTGGACCGAGTCGATCCGGGCCAGCCGGGCTGTGACGCCCGGGGAGGTGGTCGCCACGGACTTCAGACCGAGCGCGCGGTTGCCCTCCGACGACTCACCCTCGTCGTCCGCTGAGTCGGAGGACGAGGTGGACTCCTTCTCCGACGGGGTCGCCGTCGAGGAGGGGGCGGCGGCCACGGTCGAGTCCGACCCGGCGTTGGCCGGTCCGGACGGGTTGCGCACGATGAGCACGACCGCGACGCTCACCAGGACGACGGCAGCGACGGCTGCCGCGACGTACATCCTCGAACGCGGGACTTGAGGGAGCATGGGGGATCTTCCGCGGGCGGATCGGACAAAGACATTGAGTTGAGACGGTGCATTCAAGCCCAAGTCGGCCGCCCGTGGGTGGATCCGAACACCCACTCCCCAAGATCGGGTATGCCTTCTACTCCTCCGCCACCGATAGATCGTCATAGCCGACACGGACCGGTGTGGTGCCGATCGTCGAGGAGCCGAAGCTGCGCAGCATCACGCCACCGGCAACCTGGTTGGCCGCGGTCGAGTCGGAGAGCTCGTACGTCCATCCCGACGGCTCCGCGGAGCCGGCCGGCCACACCTTGGTGCGCACGGTCGCCGGCGAGGTGCCGCTCACCTGGAGGCGGACCATCAGCCGGTCGCCGGGCATGACGCTCAGGCCTGCGACGGCGTTGGCGCCGACGACGGGGGTGCCGCTCCGGACGAGGTGGAGACCGACGGTGCCGTCCGGGTTGAACCGGAGCCGGGAGGCGTAGTGGTCGGCGCCGGAGACCCGGGCGCCGAGGATCGACCACACGTAGCCCGCGTCGGGGAGCCGATCGACGCCGACGCTGACGGTCGCGTCGACATCGGTCGCCGAGACCTCGCCTAGCCGGGACTCGGTGGTCCCGCCGGGAGTGACCGAGTGCCAGCCGCGGCCCTCGGAGACCGAGAAGTTGCCGGCGGTGCCAGCACTGCGGGTCCAGGTGCCGCCGGCGTCGGCGGTGCCCCAGCCGCTGGTCTCGGCTCGCTGGAAGGTGTCCTCCGCGATGGTGCCCTCGGCCGGCGGGACGGGCTCGCCGTCGACCTCGACGGTGACCCACTCGGTGGGCGACCGGTTGCCGAACGCGTCCTCGGCGACGACGCGGTAGCTCTGGGTGGTGCCCGGCGGCGCCTCGGTGTCGAGGAAGGTCTGGGTGGTCTGCTTCCAGAAGGCCGCGGTGACCGCTCGGGTGTGGATCGGGGCGACGTCGCTCGAGCCGCGGTAGACCTTGTAGGTCACGGTCGCGTTGTCCTTGTCCGCGTTACCGGGCCAGGTCAGCCGGACCTGGCCGTCGGCGGGCGAGGTCGCGGTGAGGCCGAACTCCGCGCCGGACAGGCCCGGGCCGACGTCGTTGGGCGCGATGTCCTTGACGGCGAAACGCACCAGCCCCTGCTGGGCCACGCCATCGACCTTGAGGAACTCGCCGCCGTAGACGACGTAGTCGTCGTTGGCCGCCACGGTCCACGGCGCCTGGTTGGCGCCGGTGAAGGTGCCGGGAGTCCACTTCGGGTACCACTCCAGGAACTCCGGTCGCGGAGTGCCGGGGTGGTCGGGGTAGCCGTAGATGTCGCGGGTGTTGGTGCCGCGTACGTCCTGGGTGACCGCGGTCGAGTGCTGGAAGCTGCGCGGGCTGGTCTCCGGGAAGCCGCCGGAGTTGCCGCAGTAGTGCTTGTGACTGGCCTGGTAGACGACGTCGGCGGTCGGCCAGACGGCGTAGGTGTCGCCGTGGCAGTCCTCGAGCCACGTCAGCTTCCCGGCGGCCCAATCGGCCTTGAAGGTGCCTTCGACGTTGCCGCCGCTGCCGTAGTGGTAGCCGGTGCCGTAGAAGCTCGTCCCGTCGGACTCCAGGGAGAGAATCGCCGAGCTGGATCCACCGTTGCGGACCTCGGAGTTGACCGGCAGCGCCATCGAGGCACCGGTCGCGACCTTGATCCGGGCCAGGCCGTAGCCCGGGTTGGAGGAACCGTTGACCTTGGTGAAGTTGCCGCCGATCACGATGTCGGCGCCGTCGGGCGAGACCACCAGATCCTGCACCGACCCGTTGGAAACCGTCGGGTTCATCGACAGCAGCTGGGTGCCGGTGTCGTTCGGCCGGACGGCGGCCACCTTCGTACGCGCGGTGTTGTCGGCGGAGGTGAACACCCCGCCGTAGAAGACCGCGTCGGCGGTCGCCGCGACCGCGTTGGTCGTCGAGTTGAAGATCGGCCGGAAGCTCGTCAGCGCACCGGTGGCCAGGTTGATCGCCGCGCCGCGGTATCGGTTGACGCCGTTGACCTGAGTGAAGCTGCCGGCGAGGTAGAGCAGGGACTGGTCGGGCGAGAGCGCCATGTCCTTGACCTGGCCGTTGAGCGTCGGCGCGAAGTCCGCGATCAGCTCACCGGTGGAGAGCCGGTAGGCCAACAGGTGCGTCCGCGGCGTCTCGTCGGTGCCGGCCGCGGCGCCGGCCGGACGGGCTGAGGTGAAGCTGCCACCGACATAGACGACGTCACCGACGATCACCTGCTTCCAGGCGACCCCGTCGATCTGCACCGTCGGAAGTACGTCGGCCGAGACCGTCTCCGGCAGCTCCGGGTCGATCGGCGCCGTGTCCGCCGTCGCCCCTCCCGACATGACCAGGCTGCTCACCCCGAGAACAGCTGCGACCGCCCCGGCCGCCAGCAGACGCCACTCGTGAATCCGCGTCATCATCCATCCCTGCACAAGGCGGCCACCTCGGCCGCGACACGGCAGTGTCGCGGACACCTATGGTCATCCGCCCGTCAATCGCCCATTCCATCCCCTGAATCGGGTATGTGTTGGACCCAGGAGCCCAACCCTCCCAAACTGCCTGGTGCAGACTCCGGCCCCGTCAGTAGGCTGCCCAGCCCACAGGAAGGCGTACGTCTTTGGCTGTCCCGTCCCCGATCCGCCTCGGCATCTCCGCGGTCGTCACCGCGGTCGCGCTGGGTTCGACCTACGCGTTGACCACAGGTCCCGCTGAGGACCGCACGCCGCGTGCGGAGAGGAGCTACGGCGATCTGCCGCCCGACGACTTCGGCGGGCCGGCGACACTGTCGCCGTCTCCGTCAGTCTCCCCGACCGCCTCCTCCACGCGCATCCCGAGCCCTTCGGCCAGCCCGAAGCCGAGGAAGCGGTCGACCCAGTCGGCGCAGCCCAACCGCTCCGGTGACCGTCCGGACGAGGCGGTCGAGGCCGAGCCGCTCGCCGCGGCACCGGGGACAGGCGTGCCTGCCAACACCAAGCTCCGCGTCCACCGCGGCGACCTGGTGATCCGGACCGCTGGGAAGGTCGTCGACGGCCTCGAGGTGCACGGCCGGATCAACGTCGAGGCGCCGAACGTGACGATCCGCAACACCTTGGTGATCGTGCCGACCGGCTCCGAGACGGCTGGGATCTCCAACAACAACGACAACGGCGCCGGGATGCTGGTCAGCAACGTCGAGGTGCGGGCCGAGAACGCCGCGCCGGGCGTCAACGGCGTGGTCGGCCATGACTTCACCCTGCAGAGCTCCGAGATCCACGATGTCACCGACCAGGTCCACATCACCGGCAGCAACGTGACCGTGCGCGACAACTGGTTTCACGACAACTACCACTTCGAGTCCGACCCCTACCAGGGCGGCGGGGCCTCGCACGACGACTCGATCCAGATCATCGGCGGCCGCAACATCACCATCGCGGGCAACCGCTTCACCGGCGCCTACAACGCCGGCGTCATGATCACCCAGAGCATCAGCGACGTCGACGGGGTCACGATCCGCGACAACCTCCTCGGCGGGGGCGGCTGCACCGTCAACATCGCCGAGAAGGGCCGCGGCCCGGTCGGCGGCCTGGTGATCCGCGACAACCGGTTCCTCAGCGATCAGCGGATCGACGGCTGCGCGATCATCCATCCGTCGTCCACGACGGTCAGCCACTCCGGCAACGTCTGGGACGACACCGGCCGCCCGGTCGCGCTCAGCCGCGGCTGAGGCGATCCTCGATCGCGCCTCGCACCGTCTCCGCCAGCGAGATCACGTCGCGGCGGATCGAGGGGATCAGCAGCAGGACCGCGTACGCCGCAACCCCGGCCAGCACGCAGACCGGCACCGCCAGCGCCGGATTCTGCCCGTGGAGAGCGGCGGCGGTGGCATAGGCGGCGGCCGCGACCGATCCCGCGACCAGCAGGATGCGGGCCGCGCCCAGGTAGAGCCGGCCGACGCGGAGCTGGGTGCGGCGGGAGAGCCACCACAGCGACAGCGGCCACTCGAGGAGATGCGCGATCGCGTAGCCGGCCGCGACGCCGGTGATCCCGTAGCGCACCCCGACCAGGATGCAGATGACCTTCAGGGCCGAGGCGGCCAGCGTGTAGTGACGCAGCTCGGTGGTCAGCCCGTGGGCGAGATAGACCCAGTAGCCGACATAGGCCAAGGTCTGGAACAGACCCCCGCAGGCGAGCAGGGCGAAGATCCCGGCGACGTCCCAGCCGGGACCGAGGAAGAGTGCGCAGATCGGGACCGCTGCGCCGGCGACCAGACCCAACCCGGCGCAGAGGCTGTAGCCGAGCGCGAGCTGGCCGCGCTCGACGAAGCGCTGGGTGAGCGCAGCGTTGTCGCGGATGCGGCTCAGCACCGGCAGCGCGACCGTCGTGGTGGGGCTGCGCAGCTGACCCAGCGGCGTCATCAGCAGCTGCCAGGCGCGGTTGTAGGTGCCGAGCTGGTGGGCGCCCAGGCGGGTGCCGATCAGCACGGAGTCGATGTTGTTGGCGGCGTAGTTGATCAGCTGCGTACTGGCCAGGGACCAGCCGAACCTCAAGAACCCGCCGATATCGCCGCCGCGCCGCGGCCACCCGGGGAGCCAGCCCGCGCAGGCGCCGGCGACGACCAGCCCGGCCGCGCTCTGGACGAGCTGCTGGACGACCAGGGACCAGTAGCCGGCGCCGTTGGCGGCCGCGTACGCCGCGACCCCCAGCGCCAGCAGCGGCCCGGCGGTGTCGGCCGCGACCAGTCGGGTGAAGAGCATCCGGCGGGTGAGGTCCGCGCGATACTGCGCGGCCATGCCGTTGAGCCAGAACATGCCCGCCATCGCGACGGTCAGCGAGGTCAGGGCGGGTTCGTCGTAGAGGGCTGCGATGAGCGGTGCGACAGCGACCGCGATCAGCGCGAGCGCGGCGCCGATGCCGGTGTTGAGCCACCACAGGTTCGACTGCTGCACGCGGGTGAGCACCTTGGCCTGGACGGCGGCCGTCGAGAGCCCGAGGTCACGGAAGATCTCGGCGAAGGCGATGACCGCCAGCACCATCGCGACCAGCCCGTAGTCGCGGGGGCTGAGCAGCCGGGACAGGACGACCACCGAGGCGACCTGGACCAGGATGCGTACGCCCTGACCCCCGAGCACGACCAGACCGCCGCGGGTCGCGCTTCTGCCGAGTCCTGAGTGGGGGTTGTCGATCACCTTCACCCGAGGACCTCGGCGGCGATCTCGCGTCGGTAGCGCTCGGCGCCGAAGCGCTCCTCGGCGTCCTTGCGGCCGGCGGAGGCGAGCTCGGCGGCGAGGGTGGGGTCGACGGCGAGCCGCTGGATCGCGTCGGCGAGCTCGTTCGCCTCGCCGGGAGTCACCAGGAGACCGGTCTCGGCGTTGGTGACGATCTCGGCCAGGCCCTGCACGCGGCTCGCGACCAGCGGTCGTTCGGCGAGCAGCGCCTCGACCGCGACGTTGCCGAACGGCTCGACCCGCGAGGGCACCAGCACGACGTCGGCCTGCTCGAGCTCGCCCGCGGGCTCGGCGACGTAGCCCAGGAAGTCGACGCTGCCGGCCAGGTCGCCGGCGTCGGCCCGGTCGCGGAGCTCCTGCTCGAACCACTCATAGCCCGCGAACACCGACCCGCACACCCGCAGCCGCGCGTCGATCCCCCGCCGGCGCACCTCGGCGAGCGCCTCGAGTGCCACGTCGGTCCCCTTGCGCGGCGAGAGCCGCCCGACCAGCACCAGTCGCAGTGGGCCGTTCGGGGTCCGGGTGCGCGCGGCCGCGACGGACTCGGGCCCCGGCACCCCGTTGTAGACGACGGTCGTACGCCGCCCGAGCGCGGGCAGCGTACGGGCGAGGACGTCGCGGGAGGCCCGCGAGTTGGCCACCACGCGGGTGGCCAGCAGGAGCGGAGCGGTCAGGGCGAGGCGTACCGGCCTGGGCTGGTCGTCCTCGGCCTCGTGCACGTGGCAGACCACGGGGACGCGGGCGGCACGGGCGACGATGATCCACCACTGGATCGTCACCGTGTTGACCAGCAGCCGGCTCGGCCGGACCCGCCGCCACAGCCGCGCCGCCCGCACCCAGAAGACCGTCAGCGCCGCGACCAGCCGGACCAGGCCGGTGGGGCTGAGGTAGGCCTTGCGCAGCACCGGGAACGTCATCACCTCGACGCTCGCACCGGCGGCCTCGAGCAGCGGGAGGAGCGGTCCGCGCTCGGGTACGACGACGGTGACCCGCTGTCCCGCCTGGTGCAGCCCACGCACCGTCTCGACCAGCTGAAGATCGGAGCCGTAGACGTCCGGCGACGGGTGGGCGACCAACAAACGCATGATGAGCAACCGTATGTCACCGGGACGGCCCGGGCCGAAGGTCCTGGCAAAGTCCTACCCAGATCTGGGGAGAGGGCAGGCCTGGCGCCCGCGACCGGCTCGGGGTCATCTAGGGTCCCGCTGTCCCTCCCCTCCCCCACGTATTCACGTATGAGCAAAGCAGGATCGAGCATGGCCGCGACCGGCGCCGAACGCGCCCCTGGCGGGTTCCGTACGCACCTCGAGGCCCTCGCTCGGGCGCAGAAGCCCTCGCTCAACACCGCGGCCTACTCGCGGCTCGTCAACCGGCCCGCCGGCCGGGTCGTCGCCGCGGCCGCGCACACCCTCGGTGCGAGCCCCAACCAGGTGACCGCATTGAGCGCGACCCTCTCGGCGGCCGGGCTGGCGGTGCTCGCGCTGGTCGAGCCGCGCTGGTGGACCGGGGTCCTGGTCGCGGTGCTGCTGGCCGCGGGCTACGTGCTCGACTCCTCCGACGGCCAACTCGCCCGGCTGCGTGGTGGTGGGTCGCGCTCGGGCGAGTGGCTCGACCACACCATCGACTGCTTCAAGACCGCCAGCCTGCATCTGGCCGTCCTCGTGTCCTGGTATCGCTTCGGCCCGGCCACCGACGGCTGGCTGCTGGTGCCGCTGGGCTTCGAGGTGGTTGCTGTGGTGACGTACTTCGGGCTGATCCTGATGCCCACCCTGCGCCCGGCTCCTTCCGGAGCGCCGGTAGCGGTCCACGAGAACCCGCTGCGCAAGTGGGCGCTGCTGCCGATGGACTACGGCGCGCAGTGCTGGATGTTCGTGCTGCTCGGCTTCGGGGTGGTCTTCTCCTGGATCTACGCCCTGGTCTTCGTCTGCAACGCCGCCGCGCTGGCCATCGCGCTGCGCAAGTGGTGGCGTGAGCTGCGCGTCCTCGACGGCGCGGTCGAGGTCTCGTCGTGAGCGAGCTCTCCCGGCTGGCCGTGGTGGTGGTCAGCTACGGCGATCCCGCGCTGCTGGAGCGGCATACGACCAAGGTCGCCGCCGCGCTACGGCCCGCGCGGATCGTCGTGGTCGACAACCACTCGACCGACGCCAACCGGGCCGCGGTCAGGGCCCTGTGCGAGCGTGAGGGCTGGACCGGCGTCTTTCCCGGCACCAACACCGGCTTCGGCGCCGGCTGCAACCTGGGTGCCGCGGCCGCGCTCGCCGAGGGTGCCGAGGTGCTGCTCTTCCTCAACCCGGATGCCACGATCGACGCCGAGTCGGCCGTACGTCTCGTGGCCGCCGTCGAGGCCGAGCCGCTCCTGCTCGCCGGACCGACCGTGCTCGGCCCGGACGGGTCGGTCGCCTCTGCCGGGCTCGATCTCGACCTGGAGACCGGGGCGATGCGCCCCTGGCGGCGCCGCGCGGCCCTCCCCGTCGAGAGCCCTGAGGCGGAGACTCTGCCCTGGGTCACCGGCGCCTGCTTCACGGTCGCACGTGAGCTCTGGGAGCGGCTGGCCGGCTTCGACGAGCGCTACTTCCTCTACTGGGAGGACGTCGATCTGTGCGCCCGGGCCCGGGCGTTCGGCGGCCGGGTCGCGGTCGTCGACGGGGCCTCGGCGGTCCACTCCGGCGGTGGCACCCAGCGCGCCGAGGGTTCCCGCGCCAAGTCGCCGGCCTACTACTACTTCAACATCCGCAACCGCGCCCTCTTCGCCCGGACCTGGCTCAGCCGGGAACGGGAGCAGGCCTGGCGTCGCGGGGCGGTCGGGGCTGCGTACGAGATCCTGATGCGGGGAGGCCGCCGACAGCTCCTGCACCCGGTGCGGCCGCTCTCCGCGGTGATGCGTGGGCTGCGCGACGGGCGCCGCGACCGGCCGGTCCGGGTCCTGGAGTCGGTCCGGGAGCTGCGCGCGACGACCAACCCCTACATCGTCCAGCTCGTCGAGACCCTGGGACGGCGCGACGACACCGAGGTGCTGCTGTTCGGCTGGGCCCGGGCCATCGCGGGCCGCTACGACGTCTTCCACGTGCACTGGCCCGAGCTGCTGGTGACGTCGGCACGTACCCCGCTGCGCCGGCTGGCCCGCCGCCTGCTCACCACCGCCTTCGTCGCCCGGCTGCGCCTGACCCGGACCCCGGTCGTACGCACCTGGCACAACCTCGTCCGACCCGACGGCCTGAGCCGCTGGGACCACCGGCTCCTCGACGCCCTCGAGCGCCGCACCCGGCATGTCATCCGGCTCACCGACCAGACCGCTCCCCCGCTCGACGTGCCGACCTCGACGATCGTCCACGCCCACTACCGCGACTGGTTCGAGCCGGTAATCGACGCGTTCGCCGAGCCCGTCGAGACCGTCGACAGGCGGGTGCTCTACTTCGGCCTGATCAAGCCCTACAAGGGTGTCGAGCAGCTCCTGGAGGCGGTCGCCGACAGCCCCGAGGCAGACCTGGACGTACGCCTCGTCGGCTCCCCCTCCGACCCCGCCCTCGCCGAGCAGGTCCGCGCCGCAGCGGCGACCGACACCCGGGTGAGCGCCGACCTGAGCTACGCCGACGACGCCACCCTGGCCGCAGAGATCACCGCCGCCGCCCTGGTGGTGCTGCCCTACAAGGCGATGCACAACTCCGGCGCCCTCCTGCTGGCCCTCTCCCTCGACACCCCGGTCCTGGCCCCCGACAACGAGGTCAACCGTCGCCTGGCCGAGGAGGTCGGCGAAGGTTGGCTCCACCTCTTCGAGGGCACGGTCAGCATCGAGGACCTGGAACGTGCGTTGAAGGCGGTCGCGGCCGGCCCGCCTGCCGAGCGCCCCGATCTCTCGGCTCGGGAGTGGCCGGAGTCGGCTGCGCTGCACGCTGCGGCGTTCCGGGCTGCGTTGTATCCGTAGTCGCGCTCGACTCCGGGGCCGGTGATGACACAAGTTGTACATCGACGGTCAGTAGGTCATCGACTGTTGCTGCGTGCTGGTGTTGGCCGCCGACCCTTCCTTGAAGGGTGTTCTCAACGGCCCCCGGAGTAAAGGCGATGTATCGAGCTTGTCGAGATGACGGCCTTCGGCCGCCGGCTTCGCCGGTCGCCTTCGGCGATCCTTGACACCGGGCTCCGTTGAGAATTTTGGCTGTATACAGGGTCGGCGGCGGGGTTTGGCGCAGCGGATTCAGTTGGGTACGGGCTTGGCGGCCGTGGGCTGGTCGTGTTGCCCTGTGGGTCTTCTCCCTCGGGCGCGCCTACGTCAGTGGGCGCGCCCTTGTGAACGATTCACAATCGCCGTACGACCGCCGACTCGGCGCAACTGTCTCGCGCCAGGACGTTGATTCGGTACGGGACCCCAGATCATCCTTTCCCGATCCGCAGCGCCACCCAAGGTTGGGACGTTCCCGCCATAGCGGCGCCCCGAACAGTCCTCGCGCAGCCTCGGATTTCTGGATGAGACAGTCGCGCCGATTCACCGGATTCGAGCGGGACAGTTGCGCCGACTCGGGAACTCTGCCCGGGACAGTCGCGCCGACTCGGGCAGAGCTAGGCGGGCCGCTTCGACCGGGGGGCGAAGCTGGCAGACGGGTGGCACCGACTGATGCGTTGGAATCGTCGACGTGCTGCCGGGTTAGGGGCGGCGGGTGAACCGGATGGTGCCATCCGGTAGTCGCTCATGGACGTACGCCGGGGCGTGCGCGAGCCGATGGTGATGAGGACACAACAGGGCCCCGTCCTTCAGATCGGTCTTCCCGCCGGCGGCCCAGGGGTCTAGGTGGTGGGCGTCGCACCATTCCGGTGGCATGTCACAGCCCTCGGCCTGGCAGCACTTCTGCTGCAGCCGGAGTGCCTTGCGTTGGATGGGTTGGAAGAACCTGCTGGCCCGGCCGGCGTCGAGGACCTCACCATCACCGCCCAGCACCCAGGGGATGATGGTCGCATTGCAGGCCATCCGCCGGGCCTCGGCCGCGGTGATGGTGGTCCCGTTGGTCTCGTCGTAACCCAGGGTGGCGACCCCGAGGTCCTTGCGGAGCTCCTCGAGCGAGATCACCACATTCACGGTGGTCGCATCGCCCCCGTGGCGGGGCAGCGCGGCGGGGTCGAGGGTCTCCAACAGCCGCGAGAACCCCTGACCCATCAACCGTTCCCAGGGCGGCAACGCCGCGCCCTTGCCGACCAGCTGTTGTTTGCGGGGTTGGGCGTAGGCCTCGACCAGCCGCTTGAACCGCATCCCGATCGAGGTCGGCAGCACGCCGTCGAACCCGACGGTGCCGTCATGGTTGTCCCAGATCCGCAGCGCGGTCCTCTGCTGGGCGCGTTCCTCCTCGGCGAGCAGTGCCTTGGCTTCGGCGTCTTCGAACCGGGCGGGGTCGACCTCGGTCAGAATCTTCCGGCCGACGATCCGCAGCTCGTTCGCCGTCAATTGGGTCGCGTAATCCACCAGGAGCTTTTCGGCCAGGGCCAGGTCCTCGGCACTCGCGACAGGGTCGGCACGGACCTTGTCCAACGCCCGGGTGATGACACGGGCCTTGTCCAAAGACACCACCCCCTCGGCCAGACCGGCAGCCACCAGGTCGTACTTCGCCACCCGGGTCGCGAGTTTGAGCTGCGAGCGCGCCGCCCCCTTGTCGACCAACAACTCGGCCCGCATCCACGCGGAGGCATCCTTCGCACCGGTCTCCTCCGCGATATCACCCGCAGCAGCGAGCACCCGCAGTTTCAGAGCGGCCTGCTGGGCCTGGAGCTTCTCCAACCGTCCCAGCAGGTCCTTCTTCTGGCTCGTGCGCCAATAGGCCGGGTCACTCGCGAGGAGGTCGTGGAGGGCGGTCTCGATGGCCTCGAGGGCGGCGTCGATCGCATCGCCGGGGTTGGTGCCCCAGGGGTCGACCTCGCGCCCGAGACTCATCGCCAGTCCTTCCTTCAAGAGGTGTTGTGATGGGTCTGATTCTACGCCGTATCCACCCTCGTTGCCATCTATTTTCCCAGTTCAAACCCTGTTTTCGCGATGAGCGAACGTCCTCGCTCCTGTGGATGGTAAGTGGCCCGTAGGGCCACCACTCCGCCCCCAGCAACACCATCTGTCGCAGGAGTCAATGTGCTGCGCCACACCCGGGCCGCCGCCCCGATAGCCAGCCAAATCTTTCTCGGCGGGCCCCGGTGTCAAGGACCGCGATAGCGGCCGGCGAAGCCGGCGGCCGCAGGCCGTCCTTTACTCCGGGGGCTGTCGAGAAGACCCTGAGGAACGGGTCGGCGGCCCACACCAGCCCTCGGGTGAGACGTTCCGGCAGGGAGGTCTCGACAGACCCGCCCATCTGCTCCAACGGCTCGACCACCGGGGACACCAGTCCTTTACTAACCTGACAGCGTGCCCCACACCCCCGACTCGTCCCCCCGACGCCCCCCGTTCTGGATCTCAGTAGCCTCGTTCGTGAGCAGCTTCGACCGATTCGTGGTGAGCCCGATCCTGGTCCTGGTGGCAGCAAGCTTCGGGGTCTCGGTGGGACAGGCGGTGGCGATCGCGAGCGGCTACTACCTGGCGTACGGACTCTGCCAGCCGTTGTGGGGAGCCCTCTCGGACAGGTTCGGAAGAGTCCGCCTGATGCAGGGGGCGCTCGTCGGGGCGGGGATCGCCGGGCTCGTATCGGCCGCGGCACCGAACCTGATCACGCTGGTCGTGGTGCGGGTGGTCGCGGGAGCGTTCTTCGGGGCGATCGTGCCGACCTCACTGACGTACGTCGGGGACACCGTCTCCGACACCCACAGGCAGCGCGCACTGTCCGACCTGATGGCCGCGATGGCGGTGGGGACCGCGCTGGCCGCGGCCGCGGCGGGGATCACCGGACAGCTGGCGGGATGGCGGGTCGTGTTCGCGGTGCCGGCGCTCGTGGCACTGGTCAGCGCCTGGGGCCTGCGCTCGCTCGCCGAGCCGCCACGAACCACCACCGGCGGGGTCAAAGCCTCGTTCCGGGCGGCGCTGAGCAACCGCTGGGTGATCGTGGTCGGGCTGCTCGTCTTCGTCGAGGGCGGCCTCGTCCTGGGGGTCCTCACCCTGCTCGCACCGGCGCTCCAGGCGCAGGGCGTCGACGCCGCGCGGGCGGGACTGGCGGCCGCTGCGTACGGCATCGCGGTCCTGCTCTCCTCGCAGGTGCTCAAGGCCCTGACCCGGCGGCTCCCGCGCTGGGCGCTGATGGGGATCGGAGGCGTCGCGCTGACCGCCGGGTACGCCGCCGCGACCATGAGGGTCTCGGTGCCCACCATCATCGGCATCGTCGTGATGCTGGGGATCACCTGGGCCTTCCTGCACACCTCGCTGCAGACCTGGGCCACCTCGATCGTCCCCGAGGCGCGCGGCACCGTCGTCGCCTGCTTCGCCGCCTCGCTCTTCATCGGCAGCTCGATCGCGGCCGTGATCGCCGGCCCGGCCGCCGACCACAACCAGTGGCACACCCTCTTCACCGTCTGCGCCGCGACGGCGGCGGTCCTCACCATCGCCTGCGTCATCGCCTACCGCGCCTACACCGCCCGCGAGGCCACACCACGCACCGCGGACGTCCCTACCGACGTCTAGAAGAGGTCAGCGCAGGTGGGCGCGGATGAGCTGCTCGTACTGGTCGGTGATCCGGCTCCAGGTGAACTCGGCGGAGTGACGATCCCGGGCGGCCGAGGACAGTGACGCCGCGAGGTCGGGCTCGGACAGGAGCCGCTCCAGCGCGGTGACGATGCCGGTCTCGTCGGAGAAGTAGAGCGCGGCGGCGTCGGCGACCCAGCGGTTGTAGCGGTTGTCGTGGGCGATCACCGCGTTGCCGCAGCCGAGCGCCTCGACGAGCGAGGGGTTGGTGCCGCCGACCTGGTGGCCGTGGACGTACGCCACCGAGTGGAAGCGCAGGGCCGAGACGATGTCGGTGTCGTAGATCGCGCCCATGAAGACCACCTCGTCGCTGGCCGCCTCGAGGACGGCGCGCTGGTAGTCGTCGGCGCGGTCATAGGAACCCAGCACGACCAGCTGCCGGCCCCAGCGTCGGCTGGAGAACGCCCGGACGACCTCGAGGATGCTGTTCTCCGGGACCGGCCGGGCGACCACGGTGAGGTAGGAACCCGGCTCCAGCCCGTGGTCGAGCACCGGCCACTCGGGTGCGTCGACGACCCGCGGCGCGCCGTAGGCGATCGTGGTGATCTTCTCGGCCGGCACCCGGGTCTCCAGGTGGCGCGCGATCTCGGGGTGGTCGGCGATGAGGTGGTCGCCCAGCCAGCAGGCGGCCCGCTCCTGGGTCCACAGGAACGCCTTCTCGGGGCCCGACCACCGAGCCCGCTTCCACTCGATGCCGTCCATGTTGATGATGTTGGGGACGCGGCGAGAGCGCAGCACGGAGTTCAGCGCGCCGGTGTTGTAGCCGAACGTCACGCACACGCTGCCGTCCTCCGCGGCCTCCCGGGCAGCATGGCGCACCGCTCCGACGTCGAACTCGATCGTCCCGCGCGGGCCGTCGTGCCGCGCCGGTACGTGGACGCGCTCGATGCCCTTCCAGGAGTCGATGCGCAGGTCCGCGTGCGGCTCGTCGTCCTGGCAGTAGACGACCACCCGCCAGCCGCGGTCGACCAGGTCGAGTCCGATGTTCTCCACGGCGGTCTCGAAGCCGCCGTGGGCTGCGGGCACACCACGGGTGCCGAGCATCCGTACAGTTGGGGTCACGTGGGGTTGACTCCTATATTTTAGGAGCCGACGGCCCCTATTTTCAGCACAAGGAGCCATCCAAGAGCATCCGCGGGGACCGCGGACGCCAACCCAAGGTCATTTACCCGAAATGGGTTACGTCACCGCAGGTCCCCGGGTCAGCACGAACTGACGCAGCGCGTCCGGATCGTCCAGATCGACGTACTCGAACCCGTCCACCGCCGCCGGCGCCTCGCCGATCGCGCACATGGAGTCGTAGACCTGCACGTACGCCGCCGACTGCGGGCCCCAGTCGAGCACCTTCGCCGCACGTTCCCGTGCGCGCAGGGCGAGCTCGACCCGCAGCTCGGGATCGTCCAGCAGCGACTCGACCGCGTCGGTGAACGCGGTCACGTCCCCGGAGGGAACGAAGAGCGCCGCGTCCTCGGCGGAGACCCGCGTCTCGACCAGGTCGAAGGAGACCGACGGCAGGGCGTACGCCATGTACTCCATGGTCTTGTTCATCGTCGAGACGTCGTTGAGCGGCGTCTTCAGGTCGGGGCACAGGCCGATGGTGGCGGCGCTGAGGTGCTGAGCGATCAGCGCCGAGCCGGCCCGTCCGGTGAAGGTGACGACGTCGTCGAGGCCCAGCTCGGTGCAGCGTCGCTCGAGGTCCTCGAGGCAGTCGCCGAAGCCCATCAGCACAGCGTCGACATCGCTGCGGCCGCGCCGGTGGACGAGCTCCTCCATGACCTCCAGCACCGTGTCGACACCATCTTGCGGACCCATGATCCCGAGGTAGACCAGGGTGTGGCGCCTGCCCGTGTCATCGCCCTGGGCAACGACGTCGTGGGGCCGCACCGGGCGCATCACCGAGGTGTCCGGTCCGCTGCGGACCACGGTCACGTCCGCGGGTGCCATCCCACCGCGGGTCATCGCGACCTTCCGGTAGGACTCGTTGGTCGAGATGACCTTGTCGGCGGTGGCGTACGTCTGCTTCTCGAGCCAGCGCAGCGCGGCCAGCTGGGCGCGGCCGGACAGCGACGTCGGTGCACCGAAGCGGGAGAGGAAGAGCTCGGGGTTGAGGTCGTGCTGGTCGAAGACGAACCGGACGCCACGGCGCTTCCAGATGCGGGCCAGCAGCCAATAGGTGTCGGGCGGGTTGCACGCCTGCATGATCGCGAACGGGCGGTCCCGCCAGACCTTGTTGGCCAGCAGCGCCGTGCGGATCCAGCAGTAGACGAACTCGAGCAGGTAGCCGAGCACGCCGCGGGCCTGCGGCGCGGGCCGATACTTGTAGATGCGTACGCCGCCGAGCTGCTGGCGCCCGGGATCGCCGGGACCCTTCGGGCAGATCACGCTGACCTCGTAACCGCGCGCGACCAGCGCCTGGCACTCGAGCCAGACACGTCGGTCGAGCGGCACCGGAAGGTTCTGGACGATGATCAGCACGTGCGTCTTTGCGACGCCATGTCTCTGCTGGGCTGCGTTGACCATATGAGCAGCGTTGAGGAGCACGCAGACCCCCTCGACGGGGACGCCCGGCATATCCCCGAATCCGGGGATCGTGATCGGTGACGCGGGTCCCCCAGGGCCATTCGGCTCCTAGCGTCGCCTGGTGTGAACCCGCTGGCCGAGCGCATCCGTTCCGTACGCACCCGACCCCGGTCGCACGCCGTGATCGCGGACCGGCGCACGTCGGTCGGCGCGGACGGGCTGGTCGGCGCGGCCGAGGAGCTGCAGCTCGCCCTCGTCGCGGCCGCCGGTCGCCCGCAGCCGCTGGTCGCGGTGTCGCTGCCACTGTCCACCGACGCGGTGGTGGCGCTCGTCGCCGCGATCCTCGGCGACCTCTCGGTCTGCTTCGTGGACCCCTCGGCGACCGAGGAGCACCGCCGGTCGCTCCTCCAGGCGCTTCATCCCGACGTCGTGCTCGACCGGTCGGGGATCCGGGCGGTCGCGTCGTCGTCCCGTTCCGACCTCGAGGCCGGGTACGTCGCGATGTCCTCCGGCTCCACCGGCGGCGGTCCGAAGGGAGTGCTGTCGTCCTGGGCCGGCATCGACGCCTTCGTCCCGCACGGCGCGGCCGCGCTCGATCTCGACGCCTCCTCGGCGTGGGCCGAGGTCTCGCATCTCTCCTACGACCTGGCGATGACCAACCTGCTGGTCGCCCTGGCCGCCGGATCCTCCCTCCACCTGTCCGGATCGCTGGGCGACCGGCTCCGGCCGCTCGGCTTCTGCGCCCGGGTCGAGGCGACGCACCTGCGGCTCGCCCCTCGGTTCATCGACCTCGCGGCCGCCGAGCGGGTCGACGAGGCTCCGCGGAGCCTGCGGGTGTGGGGCTCCGGCGGCGACCGGCTCTCCGCCGCCGACGCGCAGCGGGTCTTCGACCTGGGCGTCCCGACCGTCGTCAACACGTACGGCACCAGCGAGACGATCGGCTTCGCCAGCGCCGCCCGGTTCGATGCCGGCGACGACCTGCCGGCGGTCCACGGCGCGGTCGGGATCGGACGCGGGGCGGTCGGGGCGTGGCGTACGTCCATGGAGCCGGCGGGCGAGATGCTGGCCATCGAGTCGCCTCACCTGCCCGGCGGCTATCTCTTCGGCTCCTCGAGCGGCGAGTTCCCGCGCTGGGACGGGCCGGAGCGGGTGCTGACCGGCGATGTCGGGGCCCGGCGCGGCGAGGAGCTCTTCTGCCTGGGGCGGGCGGGCCGGCGGGTGAAGCGCAGCGCGAGCTTCGTCGACCTGGACGCCCTCGATGCCGAGGTGAAGCAGGCCTTCGGCCTGGCCACCTTCACCGCCGCCACCCCCGCGGGCGACCTGGTCAGCCTCGTCGAGGGCCCGGGGGCTCAGCTGGACGATCTCCGTCGGGGCCTCCCGACGGTGCTGCGGCCCGACTCGGTCCCCGACGTACTCGTCCCCGTCGCCCAGCTCCCCCGCCTCGGCAACGGCAAGATCGACCAGGCTGCCGCTCAGGCCCTGGTCTCGACCGCTGGCTGACCCCGCGGGTCACCGCCGCTGACCCCCGCTGACCGTCCCACCCCCGCTGGTCGAGCCGCCGGAGCCGCTAGGCGGAGGCGTGTCGAGACCAACACGGTCCCATCGAGCGCGGAGGGGACCGTGT
>NZ_JBHVGB010000112.1:0-19173 GCF_042801335.1 Nocardioides sp. NPDC057577
GCCGGCTGCACGTCGCAGCCGGCCGGCCACCACTCTGACAAGGACCAGCGGCATCGGGCTCGGCATCACGATGCTCTGGTTCAGCCTGCTCGTCCTCATCCCGCTGGTGGCGGTGATCATCACCGCCTCCAGCGGCGGCTGGTCCGCCTTCGCCGACCAGCTCACCAACGAGCAGACCGCGTCGGCGATCTTGCTGACGATCCGTGCGGCCATCGTGGTCACCCTGATCAACGTCGTCATCGGCACCGTCATCGCCTGGGTCCTGGTCCGTGACAAGTTCTGGGGCAAGGGCTTCCTCGAGGTGATCATCGACATCCCGTTCGCACTGCCGACGATCGTCGCCGGCCTCGTGCTGCTCTCCCTCTACGGCGCCGAGTCACCCCTCGGCCTGCACTGGGCGAACACGTCGACGTCGGTCTACCTCGCCCTCGCCTTCGTGACGCTGCCCTTCGTCGTACGCATGGTGCAGCCCGTCCTCGAGGAGCTGGACGCCGACGTGGAAGAGGCCGCGGCCTCTCTGGGTGCCTCCCGGTTCACCACGTTCTGGCGGATCATCCTGCCCTCGCTGGCCCCTGCCATCGCGGCGGGCGCGGCGCTCTCCTTCGCGCGCGGGATGGGGGAGTACGGCTCCCTGGTCCTGCTCTCGGGCAACCTCCCGTTCAAGTCCGAGGTCGCCTCGGTGCGGATCCTGTCCGCGATCGAGAACGACAACCCGGAGGGCGCGGCCGCGATCGCGGCGATGCTGCTGGCCGTCTCGCTGGCCGTCATCGTCGTCCTCGACCTGGTCCAGAGGAGGATGGTCCGCCGTGGCTGAGACCCGTCGTGCTCCGCGCACCCCGTTGACGTACGTCCTCCGCGTCGTCGTCATCGCCTACCTCGGGCTGCTGGTGGCCTGGCCGGTCGTCCTGGTCGCCTGGAACGCCTTCTACGTGCCCGATGTCGGGTTCACGACCGAGGCGTTCACCGAGATCTTCAACGACCCGCAGATGATGCACGCGATCCAGCTGACCTGCGTGGCCGCGGTGGTCGCGACGCTGATCAACCTGCTCTTCGGCGTCACGATCTCGCTGCTGCTGGTGCGTACCGAGTTTCCGGGCAAGCGCCTCCTCAGCGCGATGATCGACCTGCCGTTGTCGGTCTCGCCGATCGTCGTGGGCCTGGCGCTCGTGCTGGTCTACGGTGGCCGCGACGGCTGGTTCGGGCCGACGCTCGAGTCGGCCGGGATCCAGATCATCTTCTCGACGCCCGGCATCATCATGGCGACCGCGTTCGTGTCGCTCCCGCTGGTGATCCGCGAGGTCATCCCGGTGCTGGAGGAGATCGGCACCGAGCAGGAGCAGGCCGCCGCGTCGCTCGGCGCAGGCAGCTGGCAGACCTTCTGGCGGATCACGCTCCCGGGCATCAAGTGGGCCGTCATCTACGGCGTCGTGCTCACCCTGGCCCGCTCGCTGGGCGAGTTCGGCGCGGTCAAGGTCGTCTCCGGCAACGTGCTCGGCCAGACCCGCACCGCCACCCTTGCGGTCGAGGAGAAGTACCTCAACTTCGACCAGCAGGGCGCGTACGCCGTCGCCTTCCTCCTGGCCAGCGTCTCGGTCATCTGCATCCTCATCGTCTTCGTGCTGCGCGCCCGCGGTGCGCGCGTGCGGTGAAAGGACACATCCCATGAGCATCGAAGTAAGTGGTGTCAACAAGCGTTACGGCGACTTCGTGGCGCTGGAGGACATCAACCTGACCATCCCGACCGGGCAGCTGACTGCGTTGTTGGGGCCTTCGGGCGGCGGCAAGACCACACTGCTGCGGGTCATCGCCGGGCTGGAGACCCCCGACACCGGCACGATCAGCATCGAGGGCGTCGAGGCGACCTCGCTGCCGGTCCAGAAGCGCAACGTCGGCTTCGTCTTCCAGCACTACGCCGCGTTCAAGCACCTCTCGGTGGCCAAGAACGTCGCCTTCGGGCTGGAGATCCGCAAGCGTCCCAAGGCCGAGGTCGCCAAGAAGGTCGGGGAGCTGCTCGAGCTCGTCCACCTCTCGCAGTTCGCCAACCGCCTGCCCTCGCAGCTGTCCGGTGGCCAGCGACAGCGGATGGCGCTGGCGCGGGCCCTGGCGATCGAGCCGTCCGTGCTGCTGCTCGACGAGCCCTTCGGGGCCCTGGACGCGAAGGTACGCAAGGAGCTGCGTGACTGGCTGCGACGGCTCCACGACGAGGTGCACGTGACCACCGTCTTCGTGACCCACGACCAGGAGGAGGCTCTCGAGGTCGCCGACGAGATCGTGGTCGTCAACCAGGGCGGCATCGAGCAGATCGGCACTCCCGAGCAGCTCTACGACGAGCCCGCCAACGACTTCGTGATGTCGTTCCTCGGCGACGTGACCACCCTGGGCGGTTCCTTGATCCGGCCCCATGACGTCGAGGTCACCCCGTCCCCGATCTCCGAGCACTCGCTCGAGGGCACCGTCTCGCGCGTCCTGCGGATCGGGTTCGAGGTGCGCCTCACGGTTCTCACCGACGACGGCGAGGTCGTGACCGCCGAGCTGACGCGTACGCATGCCCGGGCTCTGCGGCTCGAGGAGGGCGCCAACGTGTTCGTCACGCCGACGCCGGGGGCGTACACGATGCCGGCGCCTTCGCCGGCGGCGTAGGGGGCCGTTCCTTCATCAAGGTATGCAGCCGAAGGCCCACATCCCCAGCGGAGTTCCGCGCGGGATGTGGGCCTTTCTCTGCATACCCTTCGACAGGCTCAGGACACCGCCTTGCAGGAGGAACCGACCGCTCAGTGAGGCAGCCAGGCCTCGTCGCGCGCGGTGCGGGTGGTGACCTCGTCGGGCAGCTCGCGGGAGGCGAGATCGGCGATGGAGACCTTCTCGAAGACCTCGCGCAGCGAGTCGCGGGCGGCGATCCACACATGCTGGAGGACGTCGGCGCGCTCGTTGTAGGTGACGCCCTCCGGACGCAGCCCGTAGACCGAGACCAGCGGACCGTCGACGGCGCGGATCACGTCGGCGACGGACACGTCCGACGCCTTGCGGGCAAGGCGCCAACCGCCGGACTGGCCGCGCTGTGAGATGACGACGCCGGCCTTGCGGAGGTCGGCGAGGATCGCCTGCAGGAACCCGTGCGGGATCTCCTGGGCGCGGCCGAGCTCCTCGGCGCTGACAGCTTTTCCGTCCTCGCGCGCGGCCATCTCGATGAGGGCGCGGAGGGCGTAGTCGGACTTGGCAGATACTCGCACGACCACATTCTTGCAGATGAATGCAGAATTTCGCTCAATCTAGTGGTCAAGTCCACTTTCATTCACGAGCGTCTCGGCCCGCGCCTTGAGAGCCGCGGCGTGCCGCCGGAAGCCCTCGGTGACCCGCCCCGGACCGGCCAGTCCCACCAGCGGACCCGAGAACTCCTCGACCGTCTCGTAGCGCGTCGGCCCGCCGGATCGCTGGGTCAGCCGCTGGTGACGTACGCCGCGGACCAGGCCGAGCCGCGCCGGCCAGCCCTCATAGACATAGGCCAGGTACGCAGCCCCGACCCCGTCCTCACCGACGACCGGTGCGTCGAGCGCCGAGATCCGCTCCGGTGAGCGCGCGCGGCCGCCGTTCGCCCAGGTCACGTGCAGGACGATCGGATTTCCCTCGGCCGCCGGCTGCGCGGTCTCGGCGCGAACGACGAACGGGTTCCACGCGGCGTACGACTCCGTCTCGACCATCACCCGCCACACCACCTCGATCGGAGCATCAATCTCGACCGAGGCTCGCGGGTGCTCGTAGGTCACGGCTGGATCTTAGAGCCTGGTCTAGAGATGTCTCGCTCGCATCGAGAGCCGCTGCCGCCCGAAGACCGGTCTGTAAGCCTCCCGGGCGATTGCTGCGAGGCAGGCTCGGCGACGGACCTAGTCGCGAGTGCGGGTGAAGAGGTCGACGTTGATCCAAGCGAGAGCGACACCGCACACCTCCGGGTCGGGGTCCTTGATGCGGCTGACCGTGACCAGGCGTCGTGTGGGACTGACGCGGACGCGATCTCCCTCGTACTGGTAGGTCTCGACCACCTCGGTGTATCCGGGGTCCGCGTCGTTCACGAGGCAGAGCTGCTCGGGATCGCTCGCCTCGCCTTCGGTCCAGCCCTCCGACGCGGGATAGGCCGCTTGGTAGAACTCGATCAAGTCGGCCTGGGCCATGTCGCCGAGTTCCAGGACCTGTTGGCGCGAACGAAGTGGGTCGTCGTCATCCCACCCCTTGTCGGTCGCCACCACCTCGACGCCGTCCGGGACCGGGGCCGCCTCCGGATAGCCGAACTCCGCGCCGTACGAGATGGCGTTGCAGGCCGTCAGCGCACACGCAGCGGCAGCGGCAGCGGCAGCGGCAACTAGTCTCCAGGACGTCACCTACCAACCCAAGCAGACCGTCGCAGCGGATCAGCGGTAGTTGATGAACTGCACCGCGAAGTCGTAGTCCTGGCCCTTGACCAGCGAGATCACGGTCTGCAGGTCGTCGCGCTTCTTGGAGGAGACGCGGAGCTCGTCGCCCTGGATCTGCGCCTTGACGCCCTTGGGGCCCTCGTCGCGGATCAGCTTGGAGATCTTCTTCGCGTCCTCGGAGGAGATGCCCTCCTTGAGCGTGATCGAGATCTTCGACAGCTGCCCCGACTGGCGCGGCTCGCCTGCGTCGAGGATCTTCAGCGACTGCTTGCGCTTGATCAGCTTGTCCTGGAAGACCGAGAGCACCGCGCTGGCGCGGTCGTCGGCGGAGGCGGAGATCTCGATCCCCTGCTCACCGCTCCACTCGATGGTCGCGTTGGTCCCCTTGAAGTCGAACCGGGTCGAGACCTCCCGCGCGGTCTGGCTCAGCGCGTTGTCGACCTCCTGGCGGTCGATCTTGCTCACGATGTCGAACGACGAGTCGGCCATGACTCTCTCCTCTGGATTTCTGACCAGGACGGTGGCCCCGGGAACGTACCTGACTCACCCTAGGACCTTGTCCCGTTTTCGTACGCCGCCAGCCCCTGCGCTATTGTCTATTGCTGTCGCGATCCCCTTCACGGGGGCCCGTGCGCAACCCAGGCAGATTGCCCGAGCGGCCAATGGGAGCGGACTGTAAATCCGTCGGCTTTGCCTTCGAAGGTTCGAATCCTTCATCTGCCACGCCTGGGAGAACACCCCGGTGACCAGCGGAAACGCTGGCCACCGGGGTGTTTCGCTTGTCCGGCCGTGTCCAGTTGTGGCTCCCTGTGGTCGGGCGGCGGAGGACGGCGCGGGCCTTGAGTTCAAGCAAGGTTGGCCAGACCCCGCCGCACAAGCGCATCAGCTGGCGGCGGCGGCGAACGGCCTTCCTGCGAGCGGCTGATGTGGCGCAAGAACCACGGGGACGAGTGGGAGGCGTGGGTGATGTAGGCCCTCGACCTACTCCACCGGCCACGGCCTGAAGACCCGCGTCACGCAGTCGTGGGTCAACGCTGCGCACGTACGCGACGCCGACAGTCGGCCGCCTTCCTTGGTAGGCCGCGTATCCGCGTGTCAGTTCATCACGACGCAGATGAAGGACAGTCCGGACGCGGATTCTGCAGGTCCCGGTTCGCCTATCTTTTCCCACTCGGTTCTGAGAGGCTCGGGCTTGTGGCAGAGGCCGGGGTGGTACGCGTAGCGGTGGTCAGCCCACAGGATGTCATCAGGCGAGGACTCGCCGAGATGCTCCAGGACTATCCCGATCGCGTGGCTGTGTCCGCAGCTCCATTCGCCAGCAGCCTCGAGGGTGAGGTGGATGTGATCGTGTATGACACTTTCGGCCTGTTCCTTCGAGACGGGGCCGAGCTGGCCGAGCTGTACGAGGCGAATGCGAAGGTGCTGGTCTTCAGTCGAGACCTGCGCCCCGACCTACGGGCCCAGGCCTTCAAGATAGGCGCCAGAGCCTGGATCTCGATGAGCGCACATGCTGCCGAACTCGTGCAGAGCATCGAGCTCACTGCCGCAGGCAAGCTGATCAGGGAGCCCCAACGCGAGCTGCAGGGCACAGCGGGAGAGCTGACCGCCCGAGAGATCGAGGTCCTCGGACTGATCGCCCAGGGGTTGTCCAACCAGGACATCGCGGAGAACCTTGCCATGAGCGGGAACACGCTCAAGAGCCACATCCGGCGGGCCTACAAAAAGATCGAGGTCACCACTCGCAGCCAGGCGGTCAGCTGGGCCATCGCACACGGTCTTAACTCCCGGATAGCGCCACGCTAGGCCCTCGTTGAGCCGCGTATCTGGACGGCCCTGCTCTCGCGGTGTAGGCCGAAAGGCGCGGTGTAGGCCGAAAGGCGCGCTATATGTCACGGAAGCGTTCGGAATCTCAGTCCCTCACGTGTATGAGCAGGTCAGAACCGGTGCGTCCGGCGCTCTGTAAATCCGTCGGCTTTGCCTTCGAAGGTTCGAATCTTTCATCTGTCACGCCTGGGAGAACACGCCGGTGACCAGCGGAAACGCTGGCCGTGGGGTGTTTCGCTTGTCTGGCTGTGTCCAGCCATAGCCCGCTATCTGCCGATATTCACGTCCGATACGCGTCCGCAACTCTGGTTCTCGGTCGCCTTCGCGTGAGGCCATCGCGCAGGCTGGAGGTTGCGGTCACTGCTCGTCCTCGGCGACGGGAGGCTCTGCCGCGGTTGGCCCGTCCACGGCTTCGCGGATTCGACCCAGCAACTCATGCCCGAAAAAAGTGACGCGGTAGCGGTGCGGGAGCTGGTCGCTGTAGGCGGTGGTGGCCCGCCACACCATGTTCTTCACCGGCTCCCCTTGGGTGCGGATGAGCCCGTGGCGCTCGAGGGTCGCGACGATGGCCGAGATCGGGATTCCATAGCCCGGATTGGCCTCGAGGAAGTCGAGAAGGGTCACCGCCCTCGGTGGGCCGAACGGCGTGGAGTCGCCGGCGAGGTAGTCGAGCACGCGGATGTGCGCGACCTCGAGGTCGGCGAGGGCGAGTGCCAGCATCGTGGCTTCGTCGACCTTGGCATCGTCGTTGGCCAGCCCCTCCCCGAGCACCTTGCCCAACGCCACGACCTTCGCCGGTATCGACGCGTTCGCGCCGGCACGGAGCGCGGTCGCCAACAGGAACTCCTTCGGCGGGGTGTCCGCCAGCCCCGCAAGCTGGTCTGGCTCGACCTGGCAGGCCTCAGCCGCGATGCTCAAGGTCCAGCCAGCCTTTCCTGCCTGCTTCTTGGTGAGGTAACTACCAACGGCATTCAGCGCCTCGGTCACGACCGGGGTGACAAACAGCGCCACAGTTGAAGCCGTAGCCGGGTCGAGACCAGCACCGAGTGCCGCAGAAACCGTCCCGGCGAAAACGCCATTGGCCGCCTTGTCGACCCATTTGGGCTCACCGGTCGGACTGCTGTTCTCCAGGCCCCCTTGGTCGGCGGACATGGGCGTCCCCTCTGCGATCCGGCGAGGATCGCACTATCGGCGGTAGGTCGCTGGTGAAGCTACCGCTGGGCACCGACACTTTCGGGCCGCTCTATCGGCAGTGCTGGCGGTGGGTGCCGCCGGTAGAGGTAACTGTCGGCGGACTGCCCCGCTGCCGCCCGGTGGCTTCACAGCCGAGAGGTCCGCCATCGGCGCCAAAGGTCTCGGGCGAATGTGAAGGATCCGATTCCAAACAAGATCGCAAGGAAGATGTCGTCGGAGTACATGGCGTAGCCACAGAAAACGCCCAGCACGATAACGGCGATCGCTTCAAGGACCGCCATGGCCTGACCGGCCACCCTGCTGAGCGAGTCCTGACCCTCAGTTGCCATGGATCGATTGTCCGTCTCCGCGCCGGCGACGCGCGCCCAAATCTGGCCGATTCCTGGTTAGAGAGGTGGGAGTGGGCGCCGGGCGGAGCCAAATGTGGGCACCACTGGATCATGTCGATGGGGCCGAGTCCCGACACCGCTCCCTGGCGAGCGCATGATGCGACGGTCCTCGCGGGTGTAGGGCATCGGGGCCCTGGCCTCAGGCAAGCCACTCCCACGGAATTAAAGCGCGCTATAATCCCTGCATGGACTACTCGGCAGTCGCGACACATGCGTCACCGGAATCCGAGCACGTGCTCATCGAGGTGATCTCGAGCGACGACCCGACACAATCGAACACGTCACCCGTGCCCGTGGCATCCATCACCTCGCTGATGCGCCCCGGCGGACCAGACCCTGATCCCTTCATCTCGGCAGAACATCGCATCACCTACCTGCTGCGCGAGATCGGCTGGGAGCCGACGGCCCCCGTGGTCATCGGCACACCGTTCAGCGTTGGCCGGCATACGCCATTCACGGCCCGCGTCGCGACCTACGAGGGAAACCCTGTCGACCTTGTACAGATCAGGAACAACGACGGCGAGATCTTGGCCGAGATCCCGGTCGCACGCACTCCTAGCGAGGCGCTCGCCGCTTCAGGCTGGGATGTGCTTGGAGCCGCCGCCGGTGGATGGCCTGACGACACCCTTGCGGTGGCCCCAAACGACTGGAAGGTCGTGGTCGCGCGAGCAAAGACCGAGCGAGAGGCCGCTCGGCGCGAGGCCACCCGGCGTGAGCAGTTCTGGTCTGCGTGCCTGCGTGAAGCCGTCCTGGCGGGCCACACCGCGACAGAGCTCGCCGACATCGCCGGTGTCACCGCGCAGCGCATCTACCAGATCCGAGACCGGCGCAGATAGCGATACCCCGGGTCCGACTCGTCCGTATCGAGTCGCTCCGCGGTCGGGCTGCCCTGGCAGGATGAGTGCGATGAGCTTGGCCCCGGGCGTGTGCGCCGCTCGGGAAACTCCGGTTCCGTGCTCCTCGATATGGCGGCGGTATGCCCCGGCTAGGGTGCGCAGGGTGCCGATGGTTCCAGCGACGTCACCGGATGTGAGGCTATTCCGACGTCGAGACACGTGGGCGACCGATCGACTCACTTGTCGAGAACGGCCCAGACGTCGGTAAGGCTCTCGATGAGGGTTGGAAGTCGATCGAAGATACGGGGGACGCGATCGGAGACGCCGCGTCCTCAGTGAAGGAGACCGTGGGCGGATGGTTCAGTTGAGGGAGTTTCAAACACCTGGGCCTGTTCTCACTGTCGTCGGCCTCATTACCGGGGTGGGCGTGACCGGCATCGGAATCGGCCTAGTTGCGCGAAACTACGACGATCCATTTGCTGCGGTCTGGTCTTCGCTGTTCGTTCTGGGTGGCCTGATCTGCCTGATCTCGTACGTGGGACTCATTCTTGGGAAACGGCCGCAACCCGGGCTGCGCCCTCCTCGTGACACCACCTTCGAGAACGAGCAGGCCCGGTATCTTCCCCGAAGTGCTAACCCGGCCGCCGTCGCTGGCAACATCGTTTACGCCCTGCTAGGTGGGTGGTTCCTCTTCATGGGCGTGGTCGGGGCGGTCGAGGACAGTTGGCTCTGGCCGGTGCTGGCAGCGTTCCCCGCGGCGTACTTTCTCGGCTTCCTGGTGCTTCGGGTGGCCGGGCGATTTCGGAGCGGCAGCGTCTGGTTGACGGAGACGCGGATCGTCGACGAGCATCTTGGTCTGCGTCGGGAGATCGAGCTCACCAATGTGAAGACGGCGTACGACCTTTTCGACGCCGTGCGAGTCGAGCCGGAGGACCCGTCCTCGATTCGCTACAAGAGGCTGGCGCCGCGGTTGTGGTGCGCTCGGTTGGTGCCGGGGGAGATGCTCATCCAGGCGAACGGGCTCAAGGGCGGACCGGAAGGACTCGCTGCCGAAGTCCGTGAGCGTGCGGTGGCGGCTCAGAGCGAACCGAAGCGGCGCTGGTGGGGCCCCTGAGTTCTCGGGGAGCGGTTGCCTCTGTCTTGCACGGAGGCGAGTCGAGAGGCGCGCGATAGGTTCTGGTCATGGATATGAACGCCTACCAGCAGGCAGCGCTGCGCACCGCGGCGTCGAAGGGCACCCCCAACGAGGTGTTCCACCTGCTGCTGGGGCTGGTCGGCGAGACGGGTGAGATCGCCGAGAAGGCGAAGAAGATCATTCGGGATCACGACAGCGACTTCGCGCAGTGGGACCTCGATGATCTCGCCAAGGAGCTCGGCGACACACTGTGGTACCTGGCGGTCCTCGCTGACCACTTCGGGCTTCCGCTCGCGGACGTCGCCGAGCTCAACATCAAGAAGCTCGCCGATCGTCAGCAGCGTGACGCCATCGGTGGCAGCGGCGACAACCGCTGACCCACCGTTGGGACCAGCCCGAACCCTGTTCACCAAGGAGCACCCATGACAGTCGACGCAACTCCATCCGCCGCGGACAACGATGAGTTCTGGCGGGAGCGGCGGGTCTGCTTCCTGACGACGAGCCGGCCGGACGGGAGTCCGCATCTGGTGCCGGTGGGGGTGACGTTCGATCCGGAAGCCGGAATCGCGCGGGTCATCTGCAGCGCGGGGAGCAAGAAGGCCCGCAACGTACGCGCGGCCGACTCCGACGCGACGGTGGCGGTCAGTCAGGTCGACGGGCGACGGTGGTGCACGCTGGAGGGCACGGCAGTCGTCAAGGACGACGACGAGTCGGTGGCCGAGGCCGAGCGGCGGTACGCCGAGCGCTACCGGCAGCCGCGGCCGAACCCGGAACGGGTGGTCATCGAGATCACGGTGACCCGAGTGCTGGGCAACGTACGTCCTTCAGGTTGGTGAATCGGCCGGGGTGAGCGTCGCTCCCTCGTGCCGAAAAGCGGGTATGACGTCGAGGGTCGGCGTCACTGCCGCCGGCAAGGACGAGGCTGGACCCATGACCACGAAACCTGCGTACGCTGTCGCATGGATGAACGGCATGAACGTCAACGACGACATCGTCGAGTATCTGCGCCGCGTCGATGCCACCCTCGCGCCGTTCCACGGCGAGATCCTCATTCACGGTCCCGAACTCGTCGTGGCCGAGGGCACCGCGGAAGGCATGCTGGTGGTCCTCCGTTTTCCGTCTACGGAGGCGGCCCAGGGGTGGTACACCTCACCGGCCTACCAGGAGATCCTTCCGCTCAGGCTGAACAACATCGACCAGGAGCGTTCGTTCGCCGTCCTGGCCGAGGGCGTTGGACCGGGATACTCCGCGAGCCAGAAGATCGCCGAGTTCACGTCCTAGCCGACCCACTGGACACCCTCGGTGCAGAAGCGGTGGCAGCCTCGTAGCGGTACGACGAAATTCGGTCGGCAACCTCGTGTCGGCGACCTAGAGTCGTCGAGAAGCGAGACAGGAGAATCCGATGAGCGTCGAGCTGAACCACACGATCGTGCACGCCTCCGACCGGGAGGCGACGGCGACCCACCTGACCGAGATCCTCGGGCTTCCCGAGGCCCAGGTCTTCGGACCGTTCCGGATCGTCGAGCTCTCCAACCAGGTCAGCCTCGACGTGGTGGAGGACCAGGGCTTCCGGCCGCAGCACTATGCGTTCAAGGTGACCGAGGCCGAGTTCGACGAGATCTTCGGCCGGATCACCGAGCGCGGCATCACCTACTGGGCCGACCCGTTCCACCGGCGGGAGGGCGAGATCAACCACAACGACGGCGGCCGCGGGGTCTACTGGGAGAGCCCCGACGGGCACAACCTGGAGATCATCACGGTGCCGTACGGCGGCGCCTGATCCCCCAGCGCGAGATCAGGCCAGGTCGGCGGCGAGCTGCTTGCCGGCCTCGGTGAGCAGCGGGACGGCGCGCTCGATGAGCTCGTCGCTCATCCGGCCGGTGGGCCCGCTGATCGACATCGCCAGGCGCGGGGCGTAGTCGGGGACGGCGACGGCCACGCAGCGTACGCCTGCTTCCTGCTCGCCCTCGTCGATGGCGTAGCGGCGCTCGCGGACCTGCTCGAGCTGGCCCAGGTAGTCGTCGCGCGAGGTGATCGTGGTCGAGGTGTAGGGGACCATGTCGGTGCGCCGGAGGATGTCGCGGACCTGCTCGGGAGCCATGTCGGCGAGGATCGCCTTGCCGACGGCGGTGCAGTGCGGGGACACCCGGCGGCCGACCTCGGTGAACATGCGCATCGACTGGCGCGACTCGGTGTGGGCGACGTAGACGATCTGGTCGCCGTCGAGCATCGCCAGGTTGGCCGACTCGCCGACCTCGTCGACGAGCCGGGCGAGGTGGGGGCGGGCCCAGGTGCTGAGCATGCGCGAGGAGCTCTCGCCGAGCCGGATCAGCTTCGGGCCGAGGACGTACTGCCGGTTGGCCTCCTGGCGGAGGTAGCCCAGGTCGACGAGGGTGCGGACCAGCCGGTGGATGGTCGGCAACGGCAGGCCGGAGGCTGCGGCGAGCTGGGAGAGTCCCATGGTCCCGCCGGCGTCGGCCATCGTCTCCAGCAGCGCGAAGGCTCGCTCGATCGACTGCACGGCCCCGGTGCGTGTCTTCGGCGCCTTCTCGTTCTCGCTCACCTGAACTCCTTTGTTCTTCCGGACTGTTCTTCCGGATGACGGAAGTCTAGCGTCGTCTAGAGGAAACCCGGCTGGTTGCGTCCCTCGTCTGGCCGGATTAATATCCGCAATGCGGAAAGAAGAATCCATTCAAAGGAAAACTGTAGCCCCAGGAGGGTGGAGCTCGTGAACATTCAGATCACCGGTGGCGACGTCGAGCGCGGAGCCGAGATCCTCACCCCGGAGGCCCTCGAGTTCGTCGCGGAGCTGCAGCGACGGTTCGGGTCCCGGCGTGACGAGCTGCTGGCTGCCCGCAGGACCCGCCGTGAGGAGGTCGCGCGCACCGGCCGGCTCGACTTCCTGCCGGAGACGGCCGACGTACGCGCCGGGGACTGGACCGTCGCGCCCGTGCCCGAGGATCTGCTCGACCGCCGTGTCGAGATCACCGGCCCGACCGACCGGAAGATGACGATCAACGCCCTCAACTCCGGTGCGCGGGTCTGGCTGGCCGACATGGAGGACGCCAGCACTCCGCACTGGAGCAACGTGGTCGGCGGCCAGGTGAACCTGCGCGACGCCATTCGGCGAGACATCTCGGCGACCTCCCCGCAGGGCAAGCTCTACGAGCTCAAGAAGAACCAGCGGCTGGCCACGATCGTCATGCGCCCCCGCGGTTGGCACTTCGACGACCAGCACATCCTGGTCGACGGCACGCCGGTCGTCGGCGCGCTGGTCGACTTCGGGCTCTACTTCTTCCACAACGCCCGCGAGCTCGTGGAGCGGGGGAGCGGGCCGTACTTCTATCTCCCCAAGATGGAGAGCCACCTCGAGGCGCGGCTGTGGAACGACGTGTTCACCTTCTCCCAGGCCGAGCTCGGGATCCCGCACGGCACCGTGCGCGCGACCGTCCTCATCGAGACCATCCCGGCCGCGTTCGAGATGGACGAGATCCTCTACGAGCTGCGCGACCACGCCTCGGGGCTCAATGCCGGCCGCTGGGACTACCTGTTCAGCCTGATCAAGTACTTCCGAGACGCCGGGCCCTCGTTCGTGCTCCCCGACCGAGCCACGGTCGGGATGAAGTCGCCGTTCATGCGTGCGTACGCCCAGCTGCTGGTGAAGACCTGCCACCGGCGAAACGCGCACGCGATCGGTGGGATGGCCGCGTTCATCCCGAGCCGCCGCGACCAGGAGGTCAACGCCATCGCCTTCGCCAAGGTCCGTGAGGACAAGGAGCGCGAGGCCGGCGACGGCTTCGACGGCTCCTGGGTGGCCCACCCCGACCTGGTCCCGATCTGTCGCGACATCTTCGACGGTGTCCTCGGCGACCGACCGAACCAGGTCGACAGGCAGCGCGACGATGTCGTGGTGCGCGCCGAGGACCTGCTCGACGTCGCGTCCGCGGGCGGCGCGATCACCCTCGCCGGCCTGCGTGACAACGTCGAGGTCTCGCTGGTCTACCTCGACGCCTGGCTCCGCGGCTCCGGCGCCGTCGCCATCCACAACCTGATGGAGGACGCCGCCACGGTCGAGATCTCCCGCTCGCAGATCTGGCAGTGGGTGCACAACTCCTCGAAGCTCGATGACGGGACCCAGATCACCGCGGAGCTCGTACGCCAGGTCCTCGACGAGGAGATGGCGAAGCTGCTCGCGGCGGCCGAAGGGATCGAGCACCGCCTGGAGCAGGCCCGCACCATCTTCGAGGAGGTCGCGCTCGCCGACGACTACGTCGACTTCCTGACCCTGCCCGCCTATGCGCAGGTGGTGGGTGCATGAGCCATCTCGAGGATCTGGTCGTCCGACTCGACCGGGCGCTCGCCGGCGCCGACGCGGCGCTGGCCGCGAGCTATCCGGGGGATCGCGGCGTACGCCAGCCGGTGCACACCGTCTACGTGCCGGGCGACCGCTACGACGAGAAGACGGTGGCGCAGTGGTCCGCCGAGGCCGGTCGCGTACTGGCTGAGCATGCGGCGTCGATGGCCGACGTGGACGCGGAGGTCCATGACCGGGTGACGGCCAAGCTGGCCGCCGAGCCGATCGAGGACCTGCGGATCGACTTCGAGGACGGCTACGGGAACCGGCCCGACGCTGACGAGGACGCTGCGGTGGTGGCGGCCGCCGCGGCGCTCGCCGCCACCGTCCACGACGGCTCCGCGCCGCCGTTCCATGGCATCCGGATCAAGTCCTTCGAGGCCCCGACGCGACACCGCGGGCTGCGTACGCTGGACCTGTTCCTGGGCTCGCTGGTGGGCGAGGGCGGGCTGGGTGAGGGATTCGTGATCACTCTGCCGAAGGTGACCTCGGTCGAGCAGGTGACCGCCATGGTCACCGCGCTGGACGCGCTCGAGGCCGCCCATGGGATCGAGGCCGGGAGTCTGAGGTTCGAGATCCAGGTCGAGACGCCGCAGGCGATCCTCGGGTCCGACGGGACCGCGCTGATCGCGCGGATGATCGCCGCGGGTGACGGCCGGGTGACCGGCCTGCACTACGGGACCTACGACTACTCCGCCTCGCTCGGGGTCGCGGCGGCGTTCCAGAGCATGGAGCACCCGGTCGCCGATCATGCCAAGGACGTGATGCAGGTGGCCGCCGCCGGCACCGGCGTCTTCGTCTCGGACGGCTCGACCAACGTGCTTCCGGTCGGGGACCCCGATGCGGTGCGGGCGGCGTGGCGGCTCCACTCGCGTCTGGTGAGCCGGTCGCTGGCCCGTGGGATCTACCAGGGCTGGGACCTGCATCCGGCCCAGCTGCCCAGCCGCTACCTCGCGACCTATGCGTTCTTCCGGGACGGGCTCGAGGTCGCCTCGGCCCGGCTGCGGGCGTACGTCCACGGCGGCGACTCCAGCTATCTCGACGAGCCCGCCACCGCTGCCGCGCTCGCCGCGTTCGTGCTGCGCGGGGTGGAGTGCGGGGCGGTCGCGGTCGACGAGGTCGAGCGGCTCGCTGGGATCGACCTGGCCAAGCTGGCCGAGCTCGCGCGGCGGCGGATCTCCGCCTGAGCATGACGATCGCGTGGCGGTGGGCTGGGTAGCCTGCCGCCATGCGCGTCGAAGCCGAGTTCACGACCGAACCGTTCCATGGCGAGGGCGAGCCGCCCGAGCACGCGACGGCGGCGCTCGCAGCCGCCCGCGAGGCCGGTCTGGAGTGCGACTTCGGGCCGCTCGGCACCTCGGTGCGCGGCGAGCGGGAGGCGGTGCTGGCGACCCTGGCCGCGGTGGTCGCCGCGGGTCTCGACCATGGCGCCGACCAGATCACCTTCCAGGTGCGCGTCGAAGGACACAGCGCGCCGCGGCGTACGGCCAACGGGTTGGAGGGGCTCCTCGCCGAGGTCGCGGAGGAGCTCGGTGGCGACCTGCGGACGCTGGACCGGCAGGGCAAGCAGCGCGCGGTGCGGCTGCTCGAGGAGCGCGGTGCCTTCGACTACCGCAAGAGCGCCGAGATCGTGGCCGGCGCGCTCGGGGTCACCCGGTTCACGGTCTACAACTACCTGAACCGCGAACGCGAGTAGCCCGCAAAGGCGCTTTCAACAAACTGTTGACTGTGATGAGCGACACATGCAATCGTTGTTGCTGTACGGAAATTAGTTTCCGCATAGCGAGAGAGAACGGTTCATGGATCTCCAGAGCTTCAACACCTCACCGGCGGACGTCGTACGCCCCGTGCTGCAGGCCTGCTGCGACGCTCCGAGCTGGGTCGCCGCCGTCCTGGCCGGACGCCCCTACGCCGCCGAGGCCCACGTCGTCCGAGCTGCCGACGAGGCCGCCCGCCGGTTCACCGCGGCCGACATCGACCAGGCGCTGGCCGCTCACCCGAGGATCGGGGAGCGCGCCGAGGGCGAGCACGCCGAGGCCGCCTGGTCGCGGCGCGAGCAGGCCGCGGTCGGCACCGACCAGGCCACGGCGCGGGCACTCGCCGAGGGCAACCGGGCCTACGAGGAGCGCTTCGGCCGGGTCTTCCTGATCTGCGCCTCAGGTCTCTCGGCCGACCAGGTCCTGGCCTCGCTCCGCGACCGGCTCGGTCACGAGCGCGACGAGGAGGCGGCCGTGGTCGCCGACGAGCTGCGTCGCATCGCGCTGCTCCGCCTCGAGCGGGTCCTGGACGCCGAGGTCTCGGCATGAGCGGGCTGAGCACCAGCGCCATCACCACCCACGTGCTCGACACCGCGCTCGGCCGCCCGGCCGCCGGTGTCCCGGTCCGGCTCAGCCGGATCGATCCTCACGACACCGACCAGTCCGTCGTCCTCGCCGACGCCATCACCGACGACGACGGCCGGGTGGCCGGCCTGGGACCCGATCAGGTCCCGGCCGGCACCTATCAGCTCCGGTTCGGCACCGCCGCCTACTACGCGGCGACCGGTCAGGAGTGCTTCTACCCGCAGGTCTCCGTCACCTTCGCGGTCACCGACCGGCGGCACCACCACGTGCCACTTCTGCTGAGCCCGTTCGCCTACTCCACCTACCGAGGGAGCTGACATGCCCATCCACCTTGGAACCAACCAGTACGGCAAGGCCGAGAACCGCGTCGTACGTATCTACCGCGACACTCCTCGTCACCAGATCCGGGACCTCAACGTCTCGACCTCGTTGCGCGGCCGCTTCGACGACGCCCACACCAGCGGCGACCAGAATGACGTGCTGCCGACCGACACCCAGAAGAACACCGTCTTCGCCTACGCGAAGAAGATCGGTGTGGCCTCGATCGAGGAGTTCGCGCTCGCCCTCGCCGACCGCTACCTCGAGGCCTGCCCGGCCGCCGAGGGTGCCCGGGTCGAGATCGACGAGTACGCCTGGGACCGGATCCAGGTCGACGGCGCGGGTCACGACCACTCCTTCGTCCGCTCGGGTGGCGGCGTACGGACGACCGTGGTGAACGTGGACGGGCGTGGGTCGGACCGGGTGGCGCATGTGGTCTCCGGCATCAAGGACCTGGTCGTGCTCAAGTCGACCGGGTCGGAGTTCCACGGCTTCCTCAAGGACGAATACACGACCCTGCAGGAGACCAACGACCGGATCCTGGCGACCTCGCTCGTCGCTCGCTGGCGCTATGACGGCACGGATGTCGACTGGGACAAGGCGTACGACTCCATCCGGGCGCTGCTGCTGCAGCGGTTCGCGGAGATCCACAGCCTCGCGCTGCAGCAGACCCTGAACGGGATGGGCACCTCGGTGCTCGAGCAGCACGGTGACGTCGCCGAGATCAAGTTCTCCGCGCCCAACAAGCACCACTTCCTCTCCGACCTCTCGCCCTTCGGCCTGGACAATCCCGGCGAGGTCTTCTTCGCCGCGGACCGGCCCTACGGCCTGATCGAGGCCTCGGTCGTACGCGACGAGGCCCCTGACGCCGGCAACGCCTGGCACGCCATCCCCGGATTCTGCTGAGGGCCGGGCCATGTTCGGACGCAGGAGACAGGAAACCGCATCCGGCCCGACCCGACCTGAGGACGAGCGGCATCCGCCCGGTCAGCTCCTCGCCTACGGCACGCAGCACATCCTGACGATGTACGGCGGCGTGATCGCGCCGCCGCTCATCGTCGGGGGTGCCGCAGGCCTCTCCGGCACGGACCAGGCGCTGCTGGTGACTGCGGGACTCTTCGTATCCGGCCTCGCGACGCTGCTGCAGACGCTCGGCCTCGGCCCCTTCGGCAGCCGGCTGCCGATCGTGCAGGGCATCTCGTTCGCCAGTGTCTCGACGATGGTCACCATCGCGAGCGAGGACGGGCTGCGTCCCGTCTTCGGTGCGATCATCGTCGCCGGCCTGATCGGGCTGGTCCTGTCCTCGTTCTTCGCTCAGCTCGTCCGGCTCTTCCCGGCCGTCGTCACCGGCACGATCATCACGGTCATCGGCCTCTCGCTGATGCCGGTGGCATTCCGCTGGGCGATGGGCAACGACGCTTCGGCGCCGGACTACGGCTCGATGACCAACATCGCGTACGCCGGGCTGACGCTGCTCATCATCCTGGTGATCAGCCGGGTGTTCCAGGGTGCGATCTCACGGCTCTCGATCCTCATCGGGCTCGTCGCCGGGACCGTGATCGCGGTGATCGCGGGGCAGGCCGACTTCTCCTCGGTCGGGGATGCCGACCTGGTGGCGGTGCCGCCCCTGCTGCACTTCGGCAGCCCGACCTTCGAGGTCGGCGCGATCGTCTCGATGACGATTGTGGTGCTGGTGATCATGACCGAGACGACCGCCGACATCCTGGCGATCGGCGAGATCGTGGAGACCGACGTCGACGCTCGACGTGTTGCTCGCGGTCTCCGCGCCGACATGGCCGCCACGACGGTTGCGCCCTTGTTCGGCACCTTCCCGTGCAGCGCATTCGCGCAGAACGTCGGCCTGGTCGCCCTGACCGGCATCCGGAGCAGGTACGTCGTCGCCACCGGCGGACTCGTGCTGCTGTTGCTCGGGCTGCTGCCGGTGGTCGGTGCGGTCGTGGCGGCGATCCCGTACCCCGTGCTCGGCGGCGCCGGCATCGTGCTCTTCGGCTCCGTCGCGGCATCCGGGATCCGCACGTTGTCGCGCGTCGACTACGAGGACAACCTCAACATGGTGATCGTCTCCGTCGCGATCGCCGTCGGCATCCTGCCCATCGCGGCACCGACCTTCTGGGACGCGTTCCCGGAGTGGCTCGGCGTCATCATGCACTCCGGCATCAGCGCCACCGCCCTGGTCGCCGTCGTGCTCAACCTGCTGTTCAACGAGATCACCGTCGGCAACCGCTCCGGCGCCTCCGTCTTCGCCGCCTCGCAGGACAGTCGCGAGGGCTTCGGCGACCGCCTCGACGACGACATCGAGCGTTCCTGACAGCCGAGACGTCACTCCCGTCGGTCGAGTGGGCACGATGCTGCCC